>DATLWP010000121.1:0-7132 GCA_035576265.1 Candidatus Polarisedimenticolia bacterium | reverse complement strand
GGGCGATGAAAAAGGTTAGAAGAAACGCACCGGCGCTTTTCAGCGGGCCACTTTCAGTTTGCGAACTGGCGGAGGATGCCGTCAGCTCTTCACGTCGATCGTTACGGGATGAGCGAGCCGGAAGGTGATCGGAGTCTCGGCAGGAAGACGGACGTCCTTCTTGCCGGTGAGTAGCGCTGCCGCCGCTCCGGCACCGACGCCAATGGGTCCGCCGATCAACGCGCCTTCGCCACCGCCAGCGATGGCTCCTATTAGAAGGCCGCCGCCGGCGCCCCCGCCGATCAGGGCGAGGTTGCGGTCCTTGTGCCCGCCCGCAATCTTGAGTTCCGAGGCGGTGCGAATTTCGTAGCTGCTGCCATCCACGCTAAGGGTTTCCAGAGCGAGCTGCAAGTGGGCGCGGCCCTTCAGCCTTCCAGACGGGCGCGCGTCGAGGATCACGCCGGTGGCGTGGGCGCCTTTCGGGATGACCGTCGTGCCGTCGATCACGATGGGCTCTGAAATGGTGGCCTCGAAGTGGTCTCCGGGCTGGCTGCGGTCGCTCGCCACAGCGGTGTTGAGCGCGACATGAATCAGAGTGGACTCCGGAACAGTCACCTGCTCAGTCCGGTTGGGGACCTTCGAGGCTGCGACGGCCATAACGACGGCTAGAAGCGTCGGGGCGACAATCGCAATCGAAGTGCACTTAAGCAAACGCATCGGTGTAGGTAGCCTGAAGAAGGGTGAAGCAGATGAGGTTCCACAGCATCTCGGTCTAACATATTGATAAATAAAAGCCTTAATTCGCGCGCACGTTCTCGTACCGGCAAGAATTGCAACGGTCGAGAATTTAATGGGTACTAGTACTAGATTCGAATCCCCACTGGCAGACATATTCGCAATTCGATCAATCTCATCCTGGTTTGCCAGCGCGGTACAACGTCTCAGCATCGCGCTGCTGTCATTATGTCTTCCGGAATACCATGCCCGACAGGAGAACGGGCGCTGCAAGCGGTTACCGTAGCGAGCCATGCGGGCGTAACACTTTTTTGTGCGAGGTTCAATGATCGGAAGTATGATGATGACTTACCTGTAGGTATACCCGCATGGCGATCACGACCCCAGACATTCTAGCGGCCACGCAGCCTGAGACGGTAAAGGCAGTCACGGCGAAACGGGAATTTCCGGGCGCGCTGGTGGTGGTGGAGGGCATCGACGGCTCGGGAAAGAGCACGCAACTCTACCTGCTGAAGCGGTGGCTCGAGATCGGGGGCTACCGGATTCACTTCACGGAGTGGAATTCTTCGCCGCTGGTGAAATCGGCCACGCGGCGCGGGAAGCAACGGAGACTGCTGACGCCGACTACGTTCTCGTTGTTGCATGCGGCGGATTTCGCCGACCGCTGCGAGCGGCAAATTCTGCCGCTGCTGCACGGCGGCTACCTGGTGCTCGCGGACCGCTACATTTATACGGCATTTGCGCGCGACGCCGCGCGCGGCTGCTCTCCGCACTGGCTGCGAAATCTCTACAGCTTCGCGCCGATACCGGACATCACATTCTATTTCCGCGCGCCGCTGGACGTGGCAGTGAGCCGCATCGTGGCGGGCCGGCCCAAGCTGAAATACTACGAGGCGGGTATGGATCTGGGGCTTTCGCTCGACCGCGCAGAGAGCTTCCGCATTTTTCAAGACCGCATTCTGAATCATTACGACCAGATGGTCGAGGCGGACCGTTTCGTGCTGATGGACGGGACGGCGCGAGTGGACAAGCTCCAAAAGATGATGCGCGAACAACTGGCCGAGCGAATCGACCTGAAACGGTTTGCACCGAAAAAGAAGAAGAAATGAAACGCATGCGCCCCCAATTTGCGACCGACGCGCCGACAACTCCGCTAGATGTTCCATCGAACGGGCGGCGCCGCAAGGCCGCGCAAGGACCGAGGAACGGCCGCGGAAACGGAGTGTCGCGGTTCTACGGAACGCCGCTGCCGGGCGTGAACCCGGAGGAGCTAAGTGGCAACCTGATCGTCGTGGAAGGAACGGACGGATCGGGGCGCTCGACACAAATCGCGTTGCTGACGGAATGGCTCGAATCGGAGGGGTTCGCGGTCGAGACGATGGGACTGCGGCGGTCTTTCTTGGTGGGGGAGGACATCGACGCGCTGCTGGCCGAGAACGCGGTGACGCGGATGACGCTGGCGCTGATGTACAGCACGGATTTCTTCGACCAACTGGAACGGCGCATCCTGCCGGCGCTGCGGTCGGGGTTGATCGTGCTGGCCGACCGGTATATCTTCACGCTGATCGCGCGCGCGGCGGTGCGCGGAATCAGCCGCGACTACCTGCACGGGATCTACGAAATCGCTCTGCGTCCGGATTTGACCTTCTGGCTGGACGTGCGGCCGGAAGTGGCTTTCGACCGCGAGTTCAAGAAATCGCAGACGATCAGCTACTGGGAGTCGGGACGGGACATGTCGCTTTCGAACGATCTATTCCAATCGTTCATCCGCTACCAATCGCTGATCAAGGGCGAGTTCGAGTATCTTTCGCGAAGGCACGGCTTCATCGAGATCGACGGTGAAGGGAGCGTTTCCGAGGTGAACCGCCGGCTGCGCAAGCGGATCGCTTCGCGTCTCGGGATCGCCAACACGCACTACAAGCCTTCGCACGCGCTGGCGCATCTCTGGCCCTGAGAGTGGCTGCTCCTGTCCAACTGACAGCGATCGATGCCGGATCGAACGCCATCCGGCTGGCTGTGGCCCGGGCCACTTCGCCGGAACAATTCCAGATTATTGAGACCGAGCGCGCCGCAGTGCGCCTGGGTCACAACGCGTTCACGCGGCGCCTGCTCAACGAGGAAACGATTTCGCGGGCGGCGCGCGCGTTTCGCCACTTCCGCAACCGCATGGACCGCCATCATGTGACCGCCTACCGCGCGGTGGCGACGGCTGCGGCACGCGAGGCCCGGAACTTTCGCCGCTTGCTCGAGCGCATCGAGCGAAAGTCAGGAATCGAACTGGAAGTGATCAGCAGCGAGGAAGAAGCACGGCTTGTCTGCCTGGCGGTGCGCTGGGCGCTGGGCGAACGGATCCAACCGCGCGTGATTTTCGATCTGGGCGGCGGCAGCCTGGAAATGAATTTCTTCGAGCGCGGCCTACTGCAGCATCGCATCGCGCTGCCGCTCGGGACAATCCGCCTGATGGAAACCTATTCGATTCAGGGCGCCATTGACGAAGACCGCTCGCGCCGGCTGCAGCTTCACGTGAGCGCGCTGCTACGGAGCGCGCTGCCGTCTCCTCCGAGACTCGCGCGTGCGGCTGTGGTGGCTTGCGGAGGCAATGCGGAAACGCTCGCGCGTTTGGCGCCGGGTCCGCTGGCGGCGGGAACGCCGACGATCAATCTCCGGTTGCTGAGGGACCAAGCCTGGCGCGTGCTGGAATTGGACGTGGCGCGGCGCATGAAGGAGTTTCGCGTGCGAAGGGACCGGGCGGAGGTAATGGGCATCGCCGCGATCGTCATTCTGACCGTCGGGAAGTGGCTGGGACTGCGTTCGCTGCTGGTGCCGGGCGTGGGCGTGCGCGAAGGTGTGCTGCTCGATCTCGTCGCCGAGCAATATTCGGGCGGGGCGGCGTCGGAGGAAGAACGGGGCCGCGCCGCGGAATTTTTGGCTGCGGTGCGCTGGTTTGCTCGGCGCGTCAACTACCATGCGCCGCATGCGGAGCAAGTGTCGCGGCTGGCGCTATCGCTATTCGATCAATTGCGACCGCTGCACGAGATGGGACCCGAGGAGCGGCTGGTCCTCGAAGGCGGGGCGCTGCTGCACGATATTGGCCATTTCATCCATCGCAAGGCGCACCACCGCCACGGCGAATACCTGATCCGCAACAGCGAGATCCCAGGATTGCGCGGCTGGCGGCGCGACATGATCGCCGCCCTGGTGCGCTACCACAACTGCAAATCCGAGCCGCAGGCGCAGCATGCGTCATACGCGTCGCTCGACGGCGCCCGGCGCCGGAACGTGCGTACTCTCACGAGTCTGCTGCGCATCGCCGAAAAGCTTGAATCCGAACACGCCGAGCGGATCGCGGGCGTGGACGTGCAAATTGCCGGACGGCGAGCGATCTTCCTGATCCGAGCGACCGAAGGGACGCGGCTCGACATCGCCGGTCTGGAGCGCAAGGCCGGTCTGTTCGAGAAGGAGTTCCAACTCAAGGCCGAATTTCGGCGGGCCCAGCGCAGGGCCAAGGTAGCCTAAGCCATGATCCTCTATCTCGTTCGCCACGGCATCGCCATCGAGCGCACCGATCCGAAATCGCCGGAGGAGGCGGAAAGGCCGCTAACGGCGCAAGGAGTGCGGAAGTCGCGCATGGCGGCGCTCGGCCTGTGCACGACGGGTGCGAAACCCGATGTTTTAGTGACAAGCCCTTACATCCGAGCGGCACAGACGGCGGAAATCTTTGCCGAGGCGCTGGGATTTTCACAGGAAAGAATCCGCGTGAGCGAGGCGCTGAAACCGACCGCGGACCCCGCCGATATCCTGAAGGAAATCTCTCGGCTGCGAGCGAGGGAAGTAGCCTGTTTCGGCCACGCACCCCATCTCGATCTGCTGATCGCTTACCTGGCCGGCGCGCGCAACGCTTTCACGGAGTTGAAGAAGGCGGGGGCCGCTTGCTTCGAACAATCCGCGACGCATGGCCGATGGGAGCTGCGCTGGATTTTGACGCCGAAACTCCTGCGGGAACTGCGGGACTAGCCGAGCCATCTAGGCTGTGCGGCGTTTCGCAAGCGGCGCACCTACGAGAAATTGGCTCCTTTGAAGTCCGGCTCTCCAGATCAGCCAGAGAGATTCCGGGCCGGTCATTCTTGCGATGAACTCCTCGAGGCGGGCCTTGCGCTCGCCTTCGATTCGCGCGTACCAGCCGGCCACGATGGCGCGATCAAGTCTCGGAGCTTGCCGCCGGACCGCGCTTCGCAGCACGTCCAGATCGTGCACCTCGCCCAAGAGATCCTGCACGCGCTTGAGATCGCCGGCCCAGACCTGCGACCGCTGCGGCAAGAAATTGTCCACAATGTAGCGAAAACGCTTGATTCCAATGCGGAGTCGGTGCCAGGCGATGCTGCTGCGCTTCTGTCTCGCTTGCCGATAGAGCTCGGCGGCCGCGTTCAGTTTCGTTAGAGCCAGGCGCTGAAAGACAACGCTTTCCAGCGGGAAAAAGTGGGCCTTGGCGTCCGATTTACGCGCCAGCTTCTTCCACTCTTTGCGGTCGAAGCGCTCGAGTGCCCGCTGGACGCTGGCGCGATGCTGGCGTTCTTGCCCGGAGAGCAGCCGCAACATGTGCCTTCGCACGGGGTCGCCCGCCGGGCCGAGCTTTTTCACCCAGGCGCGCATCACCTGTGCGTCGCGGAGGTCGCCCAGATCGTGGAAGAGTTCGCGGCTGGTTTTCTTGAGCTTGCGCCAGGCCGGGCCGGGATTGACTTCGCCCAAGGCATCCGCCATCGTCCGGCAGCGCCGGAGCGCCACGCGCAAGTCGTGAACGTCATCTGCATCCCAGCCGCGCTCCACTTGCGTCGCTCTTTCGAGCACACGCTCCATCCAGATCTCGAGACCGATGGACTTCGGAGGAGTGGTGGTGGATCCGAGAGCTATGAGTGCCATGGGGCGTCCAGTCGATCCGGAGGGACGAAACGAAGCCGATATCGTAACCCGGCGGGCACGATTTTTCCAGCGCGGTACCACCGCAGCACGCATCCCAAGTTCGGCCGCATGCGGACGACAAGCAGCGGGAGGCGACTCTCCGTAGATGCAAACTACGAGACGAACGAGCAGCCGATGCGCGCGCGGCCGCCCTCGACTTGCTGCTCGTATGCCTTGCGCAGCACGACGCGCACGGGCGGAAGAATCGGCACGTGCAGGATGGCATGGAACTGCTGAGGAAGTTCTTCCACGATCTCAAACTCGAGCGCGACGCCGCCGTAGCTCAGGTCGATCACTCTGGCGGTCTTCTGGCCGAGTTCGGTGAGCACCGCGTGGGCCTTGGTGCCGGCGAGCGACACGCGCTCCCATTTCCGCTCCTCCTTTTGCGGCGCCGGTCCAGGAACGATGCTGGGCGCCGGAGCGGGGGGCACGGCGGTAGGGCCCTTGATCGGCGCGGGAGCAGGAGCCGGCTCGCGCGGTTCGCGCGGATGCGGCTCAAGAGGTATCACGCGCGGCGGTACGCGGCCCGCAAGCTTCAGTTCGTATAAGCGCTTATCCGCGATACCCAGCAGTTCACTCTTTTGGTCGCCATCCTGCGGATGAACGGCCACGCCGAAATCAAGCGTCACGGCGATATCGAGCTTGAGGGCGCGAATTTCGCCTTCGTATTGCGCGCGGACGCGGCGGCAGAGCGTGACCGCCTGTTCGGAGTCCGTCTGCGGCAGGAGCAGAGCGAACTCATCCCCGCCGATGCGAAAAGCGAAATCGGAGGCGCGCAAGGTTCTGCCCAAAGTTGTCGCGGCGAGCTGCAGAACTTTGTCGCCCTCCAGGTGGCCGTAGCGGTCGTTCACCTCCTTCAACTTGTGCAAGTCGAGGATGACGATGGCCAGCTGCTGGCCGTAGCGCTTCGCGCGGTTCAATTCCTTGTCGCAGTATTCGTCGAAGAGGCGTCGGTTGTAGAGGCCGGTCAGCGGGTCGGTGGCCGCGTTGATCTGCAGCTTCTTGAAATCGTCGTACTCCATCAGGATGGGGACGCGCAGAAAATTCGTGGAGGCGAGCACGTCCACCAGGGCGGTTTTGAGCGAAACTTTTCTGCCCAGCGTCTCGCTTAGCTCGCGACGCCGCTGCAAAATCCGCTGCCAGTATTCATTGCTTTGCGACTCCGTCAAATCGATCTGCGCAATCGTGCGAAAATATTGGCGCAAGAATTGCCCGCGGACCGACTCGTCGAGTCCGTCGAGAGTCTCGACGAGCAGATCGAGAAAGGAGTCTTCCACCGTTGGCGGCGGAGCTTCGCCGGGCTGGGGCATCAATGAGTTCCGTGTCGGTTCTATCTTGCCCTGAATTAATGGGCACCAGCGGGGACTGCTAATCTATAGCACGGGACAGTCCAATTCAAAGCAAGAATTGCGAGTGCGAAGACGCTCTAAATGGCCGCTGGGGGGAAGCTTACACCGTACGG
>DATLWP010000120.1:0-5930 GCA_035576265.1 Candidatus Polarisedimenticolia bacterium | reverse complement strand
TCAACGGCGAGACGCGCACGGGCCTCACCACAATGAAGATCGACGCCGGCCTCGACACCGGCCCCGCGCTGCTGCAATACGAAACGGACATCGGCCCCGACGAAACCGCCCCTGAACTCGCCGCGCGCCTCGCCGAAGCCGGCGCACCCCTGATCGCCGAAACTCTCCGCAAGCTCGATCTCGGCAAAATCATCCCAACTCCGCAGGACAATTCCCTGGCCACCCATGCGCCTTCGCTCAAGAAGGCGGACGGCCGCATCGATTGGTCGCTCCCCGCGCAGCAAATCTACAATCGCATTCGCGGCCTCGATCCCTGGCCTGGCGCGTTCACATCGTTTCGCGGAAAGAATTGTCACCTCTGGGGCAAACCGGCCTCGCAGCCAGTCGCCGCAGCCGCTCTGCCTTCGTCGTCGCCGGGGGGCATTGTCAGCCAGCACGGCGACACCTCTGTTGTTTGTGGGGATGTCACCCTGCTCCACCTCGAATTTGTCCAGCTCGAAGGCCGCAAGCGCGTCACTGCTCAGGAATTCGCCAACGGCGCCCGCCTCTCCCCCTCCGACCGCTTCGTGTAGCGCAAGCGCTTCCCGCAGCGCAGCGAATATGCTCTGATGGATCGCCATGACAATCAGCGCCGCGAGAAAGATCGCCTTTGACGTCCTGCGCCGCGTGGAAGCGGAGGGCGCCTACGCCAGCGACCTGCTGCACGCCGAGCTTGGCGCGAACGTCAAGATTGCCGACGCCGCGCTCGCGACCGAACTCACCATGGGCGTCCTGCGTTGGCGCCGCCTGCTCGATTTTATCCTCGAGGGCCAGCTCAAGAAGCCCGCCGAGCGCCTCGATCTTCCCGTAGCGCTTGCGCTTCGTCTCGGCCTCTACCAGCTTCGCTTCCTCGAAAAAATTCCGGCTCGCGCCGCCGTCCACGAATCCGTTGAACTGGTCAAGCGCGCACGTAAATCCTCCGCCGCGTCTCTCGTCAACGCCGTCCTCCGCCGCGCCGCCGAGGAAGCACGATTAAGCGTTGAAAAATTCCTGCCGCCGAATCTCCCGCCCGCCGGACGCCTCGCCATCTTGCACTCCCATCCGACGTGGTTGGTCGAGCGCTGGCTCGCGCGCTTCGGCGCACCCGCTACGCTCGCTCTGCTCGAAGCGAACAATCGCGCTCCGCGCCTCGCCTGCGCGGTGCACGATGGCGCGCGCCGCGACGAAATCATTCGCGAACTCGGGAAATCCGGCCTGCACATCGTGCCGGGAAGCCTCCTCAAATCGGCGTTCGCGGCGAGCGGAGGCAGCCTCACGCGCACCGAATCGTTTCGCACCGGAAAAATTTCGATCCAGGACGAGGCCTCACAGGCCGTGCCACTGCTGCTCGACGTGCACGCGGGCGATCGCGTTCTCGATCTCTGCGCCGCGCCGGGAGGCAAGACCGCCGTCCTCGCCCGCGCCGCCGGACGTGCCGGGCTCGTCATAGCCGCCGACCGCCACGCCCACCGCCTCCGCGCCATGCAAGCGCAATTCAACCGGCTCGGCCTTACCGGCGTGCATGTGATCGAACTCGACGCAACTCAGCCGCTCCCATTCGCGGCTCGCTTCGACCGCATTCTCGTGGACGCGCCTTGCTCCGGCACCGGCACGCTCGCCCGCCATCCAGAAATTCGCTGGCGCCTCCGCCCCGAGCAGCTCTCCGAATTTCACGTCCTGCAAACGCAATTGCTGCGCAACGCGCTCGCGCAACTCGCACCCGGCGGCCGCCTCGTCTACTCCACGTGCTCGATCGAGCCCGAAGAAAACGAAGACGTCATCGTCGAACTGCTGCAAGCCTCGCCATCCATCCGCCGCGTCCCTGCCAGCGAAGCCGCGCGGTCGCTCGCTCCCTATCTCGCGCACGGCCTCGAAGCCGCTTCGTTCTTCGGTCCCGACGGCTTTTTCCGCACCTCGCCTTCCGCCCACTCGACGGACGGCTTCTTCGCCGCCCTCCTCGAAAAATCGTGACCGATTGCTCTCGTCACCATTGCACCGGCCCGGCACCCCCTAAGTCCGAATTGTCTACACGAACATCCACTTGAAACCCGCTTCCCGGTTGTGCAAGCTAGCTGAGTAGTGTTTGGGGGACGAAGTTCGAGCGGAGGCAGGAGGAAAAGGCGTTGGAATCGCAGAAGGTTGGCGCAAGGAGATGGGAACGCCACGGAGCCGCGATGGCTGCGGTGCCGCAGGCCTCGTGCACGCTCACGAAAACGGGGCGGTTCGCCCCAGCGCCGCCGAATCCTGGCTCAGCTCTCGGCGGATTGTCGCATCGCAGCCCGGTACAACCGTGCGAGCTGGAATCAAGCCAACTGGTTGAAAACAAAGGACAGGGCGCCGTCCAGCCCGGTACACTTTTGCAGGCAGCCAGGCACCGCTTCCGCGTCCGTTTTCAGCTCGCCTCCCCAGGGGCCTCGCGATGACCGCGCGCGAGCGTCTGCAATGGATGTTTCGGATGTCCGTGATGCTCTTCATCTTGGCGTCGGTCGCGTTCCTGAGCGCGCTCACCGCCATGCGGCTCGCCATCCAAGGCCGCGAAGTGGCCATGCCGGACGTGGTGGGAACAGGCGCGGCACAAGCAAGCCAGATCCTGCGCGGGCGCGGCCTGACGATGAAGATCGAGGACCGCGTCTACAACCACCTACCCGTGGATGCTGTCGTGCGACAGAGCCCCCCGCCGGCCACGCGCGTGAAAATCGGCCAGGATGCCCACGTCGTGCTGAGTCTTGGCCCCCAGACTGTTACGATCCCCCAGCTTCAGGACCGGAGCCTGCGGGCGGCGCAAGTCGAGTTGCTGCGCGGCCGGATGCAACTCGGAGAGGTTTCGAGCGCATATCTACCCGGCACGGCTCCGGACATCGTGCTGCAGCAATATCCCGCGCCGGGCACTACAGACGTCACCAGTCCGCACGTGAACTTGCTCGTGTCGCTCGGGCCGCGCCCTCCCGCCTACGTCATGCCCGACCTGATCGGTCTACCGATAGGCGAGGCGCAGTCCCGATTAATGAGCGCCGGATTGAGAGTTTCAAAAATTACCGCTTCGCCGGCCACCGATCCTCTAAGGACCCCTCCCGGTAGCGTCGCTGGCCAGACGCCTTCGTGGGGGCAGCGCGTCGATGCCGCCACCTCAATCGAGCTAGAGGAGGCAAACTAGTCGTGAACTTGATGTCTCTGGCTCCGCATACGCCGCCTCAGCCTGTGCTAGAATTCGCGAGGCTGCCATGACCTACGCAAGGATCGAGATCGCGCCTTCCATACTGGCCGCGAACTTCGCGCGGCTCGGGGAAGAGGTCCGCGCTGTAGAAGCAGGCGGCGCCGATGTAATCCATGTGGACGTCATGGACGGCCATTTCGTGCCCAACATCTCGATCGGAATTCCAGTGGTGGCTTCTTTGCGCAAGACGACCCGCCTGCCTCTCGACGTGCATCTCATGATCGACAGGCCCGAGAGATACGTCGGCGATTTCGTTCGGGCTGGCGCCGACCGCGTCCTGATCCATCAGGAGGCGACGGTGCACTTGGATCGCGCGCTCTCGATGATCCGGGAACTCGGAGCGCAGGCGGGCGTGGCCGTTAACCCCGCGACGCCCATAGCTCTGCTGTCGGAGGTTCTCGGCAACGTGGACACGGTGCTTGTGATGTCGGTCAACCCGGGCTTCGGCGGACAGAAATTTATCCCCGGTGCGATGGAAAAAATCCGCCAGCTCCATCAGTGGCGCTCACGCTATAATGGGACCTTCCGGATCGAGGTCGACGGGGGCGTGGACCTCGAAAACGCATCCGATCTGGCGCAGGCGGGCGTCAATACTTTTGTCGCAGGAACCTCGATCTTTCACACGCCCGATCCGGCAGCGGCGACGCGCCGGATGCGCAAACTCGCTGCCGAAGCACTGAGCCAGCGGGTCTGAGAAATATCATGCTTCGAGACTCGACGAAAATTCGGTCCTTGATCGTGCTGCTCGCCGTTTCCCTCGCTGGCGCAGTCGGGGTCGGCGCGAATTCTCAGAAGAAAGTCAAGGACAAGGTAACGAAGGTCAAATCGGAGCCGGCTCAGACGAGCGAGGACACCAGCGCGTCCGCCGAACCCGACAAGTTGCTTTTCGAGCGCGCTGAGAACGACATCAAGCGCAAGAAGTACATCGAGGGCCGCTTGGCGCTTCAGACCCTGATCAACACCTATCCGGACAGCGAATATCTCGCCAAGGCGAAGCTAGGGCTGGCGGATTCCTATTACAAAGAGGGCGGCACTTCCAACCTGATCCAGGCCATCGCAGAATACAAGAATTTCATCGTCTTTTTCCCCTTTCTCGACGAAGCCGCCTACGCTCAGATGCAAGTCGGCATGTCTCATTATCGAATGATGCAAAAGTCGGACCGCGACCCCAGTCAAGCTCAGGCAGCCGAGGATGAATTCCGGACCTTTCTCCTGAAGTATCCGCAGAGTTCACTCGTGCCGGGGGCGGAACAGCATTTGCGCGAAGTGCAGGAACTTCTGGCCGACGGTGATTTCAACGTTGCGCGGTTTTACTACATCAAGCAGGACTACCGCGCCTCGGCCGCCCGCCTCATGGAAGTGACCGAGCGCTACCCGCTCTACAGTCAGAGCGATGAGGCTCTCGCGATGCTGGGGGATGTCTACCTCCGTGCCAAGAAGTTTTCGAGGAACGAGGACGACAAAAACCATTGGGCCGACCTCGCGGGCGAGTGTTACGCCCGCATCGTGCGAGACTATCCCCTCTCCAAGCTCGTGCCGGAGGCCAAGGTGCAGTTGAAATCCATGGGGATGACCATCCCTGCGGCTGATCCCCAGGCCCTCGCACGGATGCAGGTCGATCAAGAGTATGAAGAACATCATCACCCGAACTTCCTCCTGAAAATTCCGATGGGGATAATTAGCTCTCACCCCGATCTCTACACTGCGGCTCATTCCGGCAAGCCAAATTTGAGTCCGCCGGACGACTCCTTTTCTGCGACGGAGGTCCTGAGGCGAGGCGCTTCCGGCCCGTCATTCTCTGTGGAGGCACTCGGCGTTCAAACGGGCGGCGGCAGCGCGGGAGGGGGCTCCGAGTCGGTCGAAACCGAGAGCTCCAACTCATCGGCTAATACCCAGGCAACGAATACGGGTACCCAGGTCAGCAAGACCCCGGCCGGGGGCGATAGCAAGACTTCTCCGAGCACATTGTCCACGATCCCGGCTGACCCGGAAGCGTCGAGCATTACTACCGAGAATTCCGCCACGAGGAGTGCATCCTCGGAGCCAGCGCCTACGAGCCCAGCGCCGGTCGCGGGGCCCTCGCAGGAGCAAACATCGGCGCCGCAGGCGGCCCAGAGTGACACAGACCCCAAATCCGGAGCTGGCGGGGGACGGGTATCCAGCAAGAACGACTCCAAAGAGGAGTCCAGCAGTAAGAAAAAGAAGGGGTTTCGCAAATTCATCCCCTGGTAACCCCCT
This sequence comes from Candidatus Polarisedimenticolia bacterium, assembly GCA_035576265.1. GTDB lineage: Bacteria > Acidobacteriota > Terriglobia > Acidiferrales > UBA7541 > Palsa-295. Next base: position 460 of record DATLWP010000120.1, on the reverse strand, counting down.
ACTAACAACTCTAGCACTCCTACCCTTCGACTCCGTTGACGCTCCCGCCCCGTAGTGTTGCAATATCGGAGAGGGAACAGGCAGGCGCATTGCTGCTTGGGAGCGCCGCCGGGGGATGGCCGTGCCCAATATTCTGGTCGCCGACGACAACACCAATATTCAGAAGATGGTCGCGCTCGCACTCGAGGAGCGCGGCATCCGGGTCGTTTCGGTCGGCAACGGCGAAGCGGCCGTGCGGCGAATTCCGGATGTAAATCCGGACCTCGTTCTCGCCGACATTTTCATGCCGGTGCGCAACGGCTACGAAGTCTGCGAATTCGTAAAGAAGGACGAGCGATTTGCGCACGTTCCCGTCATTCTGCTCGTGGGCGCCTTCGACCCGCTTGATGAAAAAGAGGCTCGGCGCGTTGGCGCAGACGGCGTCCTGAAGAAACCCTTCGTGCCGCCCGATCCCCTGATC
>DATLWP010000119.1:0-2143 GCA_035576265.1 Candidatus Polarisedimenticolia bacterium | reverse complement strand
CCTACGCGATCGACAAGTGCACGAACAACGGCTACGACTACGCGGACCTGTACACGCCGGATGGTGTCTTCAGCATCGCGGATGAAAATGGCGTACCCGGAACTGCCCGGTTCGAAGGACGCGACCGACTGGCTGAGGCTGACGGGGGAGGAAAAAAGGGCTGCGTAGATCCGAAAACCGTGCCGGACCGCTACAGCATGAGTCATATCGTTGCTAATCTCGTGATCACGCCGACGGCTGAAGGCGCCACCGGGAAAAGTTATCTCCTGGTTGTCGGCTTCGGAGATCCGACGGCGAAGGATGCGGCGAAGCAACCTGTCAGAGCCTATGCGTGGGGCGGGTACGACGACGTCTATGTGAAGACCGCAAAAGGTTGGCGCTTCAAGTCGCGCGTCCACGTGTGGCCGGGCATGCCGGATTCGCTCCGCGCACACAAGAAAATGTAGCCGCCGGGTATTTGTTCGCTTAGCCGTCTGGTCGGGGGGCGCGCCGCAGGGCGCGAAAGGAGAGGAACATATGAGTGCCGTTGATGTTCCAGTGCGTGAAATGAAAGGGAAGCGTTGGCTGTGGTGGACTGGCTGGGTTGTTTCGCTCTGGCCGGTTTTCGTTGTGGGGATGAGCGCTCATTGGAAGCTGGGCCGAAACCCCGGTTATGTAGCGGAGTTTGCGAGAATCGGCTGGCCGGCGAGCGACCTGACGCTGCTCGCATGCCTGCAGCTGGGCAGCATCATCCTGTTCCTTATTCCGCGCACCGCGGTTTTGGGCGCGGTGCTTCTCACCGGTTATCTCGGCGGAGCTGTCGCCGCCTATACGCGCATGGGACAGCCTTATCCGGTGCTGGTCCCGCTCTCAACAAGCATGATTGCCTGGCTGGGAATCTGGCTGCGGGATGCGCGGCTTCGAGAGCTGCTCCCGATCCGGCGCGGACTAGCGAGGAAATAGCGCCGTCTGCAATCGCTTTCCATCGTCTCGGCGCGCACGCATTCGAGGCCAATGCCCGATTAACGAGGCGATCTGCGGGGGGCCCAAGACCGTGGCGGGCAAGCAGCGCGAGAGTTTCGCGGGGGCTGAGAGTGGTTCGCGCCGCTGGCGTCGGCGCGCGGCATCAACACCGAGAAGGCTGGACAGGTTGCGGTCAGGCTGCCCGAGGCGGCCCTAGCAAGCGATGACGGCACTTTCCGAGGATTCGATTCAGCGGATTGCTGCGCCGCAAGAACGAGAGCACTGGCGGACGTCTCCTGCCTAGCCCGTCAAGAGCGTAGCGAATCCTGCAGTCGCGGCCTGTCGGGACCAATCCCTGCTCCAGCACGTGAATCGCGTCGAGAGGCCGTTGGGCAGTTCGATACACCTCAGCCAGATTCAGATACAGCTGGGGATGATTGCGCCGAATTCCCAATGCTTCGAGGCAAAGGTTCTCCCCATCGGCAAAACGTCGTTCGACAACGGTCACCAGCAAACCAGCGTAAGACAGATAGAACGGATTCTGCGGGGCCAGTCGAAATGCACGCTGGACATGCAAAAGAGCCTCTTTAGGGCGCCCATCGCGGAGGAGTTTCAGGCCCTGTTTGAAATCCGACATACCGGAATCTGCGGAAAGTATCTCTTCGACGGCGATGGCCATAAGTTCACCCTTATCGAGGATTGCGGGACCGGGGGCACAAGGAAATAGACCGAAGGTACTAAGCCGCGAATCTGCCAACTTTTTGCTCTTCGTCGAGCAGAATGCCCGTTACTGCCGGTTCTGAACGGAGAGAACGCGTGACGGCGTGCAGCGCAACGTTTCGGGTTTCACGATCGTAAGCGCCGGCTGTCCAAGAGGATGCGGGATGAGTGCTGGGCCAGCCGCGTGCTTGGATTCCAGCAAAAGGGCTTAGCGGAGAGGTACGCACGACCGGCCGCTAGAGCCGCAGGGGCGACATGGAAGCGGTGGCCGATGGTAGGGGCGTGGCGTTAGCGGTGTTAGTGCGAACGACAACCGGCGCGGGAAGTGAGAGCGAGGACGGTAAACTATTAGCTGTGAATACTCAGAAGAAAGACTCGTGCAAGAGATCGCTGGGTCGAAACGTGAGAGGTTTGGTCCTCGGTCGTGCAACATCCGCCTGGATGAGCATGGGTGTGCTGTTCTTAGGCTATCCCGCACTGG
>DATLWP010000118.1:0-7650 GCA_035576265.1 Candidatus Polarisedimenticolia bacterium | reverse complement strand
CGCCCAAATAAAGAGCGGCAGCCGGAACCAGGTCATTCCCGGCGCGCGCATTTTGTGAATCGTGACGATGAAATTCAGCCCGGTGAGAATCGAGGAAAAGCCCGCGATGAAGACCCCGAGCGCTACGGCCATGACGTGCGTATGGGCGTATTCGCTGCTGTAGGGCGGGTAGAACGTCCAACCCGTGTCCACACCCCCGGAAATGACGGCGAAAAGAGCCAGCGAGGCGCCGGTGATGAAAATGTACCAGCTCAGGAGGTTCAGCTTCGGGAAGGCCACATCGCGCGCGCCGATCATCAAGGGGATGCAAAAGTTACCGAGCGTCGCCGGGATCGACGGCACCAGGAAGAAGAACACCATGAGGATGCCGTGCATCGAAAAGAGCTTGTTGTAGGTCTCCGGCTCGACGAGCGCGCCCTGGGGCTGAATGAGCTGCAAGCGCATCAAGACGGCAGCAATGCCGCCCACCAAAAACATGAAGGTGATCGAGGCAAGATACAGCAAGCCGATGCGCTTGTGATCTGTGGTTAAGAGCCACGACCGGATGCCGTAGCTGGCGTTGAGGTAGTTCACGCCCGGTAGGGCCGGAGCCTCGTGGACATCTGCACTGGCCGTGCTCATTTCCCGTTCGTCCTTTCTTGCGAGCCAAGAGACTTCACGTAAGCGATCAATTGCAGCACCTGCTCCTCGTTCACCTGCCCTTTAAAGGTCGGCATGATGGCCTGATAGTTCGGCAGGCGGACCGAGTTGGGTTCGACGATGGCATCGCGGATGAGGGATTCATCCACCACTCGCGTCTCGCCGCTCTGCAGGGTTTCCGGCTTTCCATACAGCCCGACCAGCGAGGGGGCGCGGCCCGTCCCTTCCGGCACATGGCACGTATTGCAACCGAGCTGGGTGAACAGCCGCTCACCTTGCTGGGCCATGGATTCCGTCTTCTCGCTGGCCGCGAGCCAAGCAGCATAATCAGTGGGCGACATCACATAAACCCAGCCAATCATCTCGGAATGGTTGGTGCCGCAATATTGCGCGCAATATAAGTGAAAAGTGCCGGTTTGATTCGCCTGGAACCAGAGCGAGGTATAGCGTCCCGGCAGCGCGTCCTTCTTCACGCGGAACGCAGGGATGTAGAAATCATGAATCACGTCCTGGGACGTCAACGTGAGCTTGATGGGAACGCCTACGGGAACGTGCAATTCGTTGATCTCGCGCGGCCCTTCCGGGTGCTGGAGATGCCACATCCACTGCTTGCCGATGACGAAGATTTCCGTGGAAGACGCGGGCGGGCGCGAATTGCGGACATAGAGACGCGCGGACCATATGAAGAGCACGACGCAGATCAGCGAGGGAATAATCGTCCAAGTAAGCTCGAGCGCCATGGAAGTGGAAGTGGCGGGTGGTATTTCATCCTCCGACTTGCGGCGATACTTCACCATGAAATAGAAAATGATCGAGAAGATGAGAATGGTGAAGAACAGCGTGATACCGCTCAAAACCAAGTAGAGTTTGTCCACGCCGGCTGCGATGGAAGAGGCTGCGGGCGGTTGCAGCGGAATCATCGCCCACACGGCAGCCATGCAGTTGAAGCCAGATTGAAGGAGACCCATCATCACCGTTCCGTTACGATCCTTTGCAGGGCTGCACTTGCCGCGGCGCCTGCGTTATGGCCTTTGGCCTCGAAGCGCGTAATGCTCGCCCCGAAACAAAAGGATGAGAAAAATTCCGCCGATCAGCACCGTCAAAATTCCCGCCAGTTGAATGATGCGCGAAATCAATAGTCCGTACTTCCCCGTATGCGGGTCGTAGTGATAGCAAAACAGCAGAATCCGATCGACCGGCGACCCGATCTTTCCTTGTGACGCTTCCACAAGACCGAGACGCAAGTCGCGCACCGGATACTGCACTCCGTAGTAATAGCGCGAGATCTTGCCCTGGGGCGTCAGCAGCATAATCCCCGCGGCATGCGCGAATTGCTTCGAATCGGGATCATAGGCGTAGCGAAAACCCACGGCGTCCGCAAGTTGCTTGATCTGGGGCTCGTCGCCGGTGAGGAAATGCCAGCCCTGGGCGGCGCCGGAGCGCCCGTACATCCCGGTGTACAGAGCCTGCTTGGCCTCGGCGAGCACCGGCCGATCGGCCGGATCGATGCTGACAGTGACGACGTTGAAATCCTTCCCGATGCTCATGGGGATCTCTTTGAGAGCGCGATCCAGGCCGTTTAGCACCTGGGTACAGAGCATCGGGCACGTGTAGTAGACGAGGCTGAGAACCACGGGCTTTCTTCCGAAATACCGTCCCAACTCAACGGACCTGCCGTGCTCGTCGCGAAACACGAGGTTCAGCGGAATCGAACTATTGAGTTTCTGGTCGATGCTAACGTCCTTGAGCAGGTCGGGGCGCTTGCCAAGGTTCTGCATCGGGTCGGTGAATTGGGCCCGCGCCGCGGCCGGACACAGGGCGAGCGTCACGGCCAGGAATGTGCCCATAAGCCACGTTCGCATCGAATCGGGTTGTAATCTTTTCAACACTGTAGCTTCTCTACGCACGTCCTAGCTCAATCTCCCAGACGCCTACCGCTCCGGCTGGCTACTCGTGGGGGGAGCCAAATACCCGCACGGCCCTTGGACGTCGTCTCCGCCAAGGACGGTGGGCGCGACTCTAGCAATCGACGCATCCGCCGAGGGCGCTTCACCCGACGGGCGCGCGGGCAATCCGCGCTCGAGAACCAGCTCCATCGCGCGGTCCACGGGAATGCGCACGACACCGCTTTGGCGGTCGACCCAGCCATACGAGTTCACTACCGCCTGCTGGGCCTCGCAGTAATCCTTCAGCTCAAGGTGCGGCTGAACCTGCAACCGCGGACTCGGCGGAAGCACGCGCGCCCCCGGCTTTACGAGCGGAGAGGCCGGAGGGCCGAGGGGTTCGGTGCGATTGAAATAACTGAACGTCCACTTCATGCCGACGAGCGTAACCGCCAGCAAGACCGCGAGCCAGAAAGCAAACTGGAGCAGGGCGGGAATATTCGCATCGCGGCGTTCGTAACCCGCACCGCGATCGACCGGAGCATCTGGTTTTGGGGGATGTTTAGTCTCCATGCCCATGCTCCAGCGCTCCTTCAAACCGCGGGTCGTGCAGCGGCAGCAGCGGAAACCGCTTCAGCTCCGACAGAAACGCGCCGAGCCACACGCCACCGATTCCGATCACACCAAAAATATCCAGCCAATGTACCCGCACCGTGTGCGCTTGATACGAGGGGACCACGATCCAGTAGATGTCTACCAGGGTCAAGACGATGATCAGGGCCGCCACCTTGGAAAGAGCGCGCAGGCGGCGTTTCACGCCTCGTTGCAACAACAGCAGGAAGGGCACAGCGAAGTGAAGCACCACCAGAACCACCGCCACCGGCGCCCATACGCCGAAGGCGCGCTGCATATACCAGGGAATCTCTTCCTTGAGATTCCCCGCCCAAACGATGAGCAGTTGGTCGAACGAGAGGTACGCCCAGAGCATCACGAGCGCCAGCATCAAGTTGCCGAGATCGTGAAACTGCTTGGAATCGACCGCGCCCTTGATCGGCTCGTGGTCCGAGAGCATCCGCAAGACGAAAATCGAGAAGGCCATCGCCGCAAGCCCCTCGACAACCATAAACAGCATTCCATAGATCGTGGAATACCAGTGAGGCTCGAGCGACATGACCCAGTCAACCGAAGCGCCGGTGACAATCAGCCCCCAGAGAATCAACCCCGGCCCGCTCAGCGCCCCCATGCGGTCCTTGTACTTCAGTTCGGCCGTCCGATCCTGCTCGCGCGACCATTTGTTCAGGAGGTACACGACACTGAGGAGGATCACAAAGTAGGCCACGGCACGCCCGGTGAATCCGGCCGGATTCAGGTACCAATGCTTCTCCTGAAGCATGGAATCCGCCTGCACGTCCAGCGGGCGGGCCCAAGCATAGAGCCTCGACATCCCGATCACGATGGGAATGAACAGCGCCGCCATCCAGCCGAGCGAGCGCGAACCTGCCTCCACGATGCGGCGCAGCGGCAGGCCCCACCGGCCGCCCGTTAAGTGGTGGAGCATCAGAAGGCCCGTGCAACCCAAAGGAATCGACACCCAATAGACGTAGGCGAACAGATAGGAACGATAGAACTGCTGCCAAGCGGGGAGGCCGGAACGCTGCCCGCCGATCACGCCAAAAACGATCCACAGAATCAGGCCGATGACCCCGCACAGATATGCCTGTTTCTGCAATCGATCGAGATGCGGCCGAAGTGTATCCGACGAATTCATTTCGATGGCCCCGCTGACTGCCCGGCAGATTGCGACATCAAATTTTGGCGCTCAGCCTCCGGCACGTCCTGCAGCGCTGCGCCCTCACTCAGCTGAAGCACGCGAATGTAAGCGGCGATCCTCCAGCGATCGTCGGGCTGGATGCGCGCCGCATAGCTGTACATGGCGCCGAATCCATTGGTCATGACCTCAAAGAAGTGGCCCACCGGGGCCTGGCGCAGCCGCAGGATGTGGTACGACGGAGGCTGCGGAAAACCGCGCTGGACGATCATCCCATTGCCGCTTCCCGTGTAGTCGTGGCACGGCGTGCAATAGATGTTGAAGCGTTCCCGGCCGCGCTCGAGATCGGCGCGCGTAATGGGGAACGGAAACCGGTTCGAAACAACTCCATTCTCCTTGCCTGTATATAGCAGTTCGTCGAGACGCAGATGGCCCCGCGCGACGGTTCCCGGCACGGGCTGGCGCTCCGACCGGCCATCCGCGAAAAACTTGCTGGGCTCGTAGGGCAAGTACTTCGGCTGGATGTGCATATCCAGACGACAGCCAGAGAGCAGCATGGCCAGCGCCCCGAGAAACGCGAGGCAGCGCGCGCGCGAGCCGCGCGATCGCGTTCGGCGTTGCCGCGAGCGGCCGGGATTGAGCTCAAGCATCAATTTCGAACACTCCGTGCGGATTCAGGCCTTCGAGAAAGGCCTTCGTTTGCGCCACGTCGAACTTCTTGTCCCGCGCCTTGATGCACAGAAAGAAGCGGTCCGTGGAAGCCAGGGCGAACCGCGAAACGTTGAATATCGGGTGATAGGGAGTCGGCAGGCCGTTCATCGCCAGCATTCCGAACGTGGCCGCCAGGGCTCCGCCGAGCACAGTCAACTCGAACGTGATCGGAATCCACATGGGCCAGCTATTGAAGGGCTTCCCGCCGATATCCAGCGGAAAACTGATCACGTTGGCGTACCAGCACATGCCGAAGCCGGTCATGCCGCCCAGCAGCCCGCCGATGAAAACCACGATCGGGAGGCTCGTCCACGTGAAACCGACGGCCTCCGCGAGGCCTTCGACCGGAATGGGCGTGAAGGCGTCGATTCTCCGGTAGCCGGCCTCGCGCGTGCGACGCGCCGCCGCGAGGACCTGCTCCGGCGTTTCGAATTCAGCCAGCAATCCGTAGATTGGCTTGCTACTCATGGTGCCAGTGCCACTCCCGACCGGCTATTTTCCGGAATCGCCCTCCGGATCATCCGGTTACGTTTCCTTGCTGCACTTCCAAAACTCGTTCAAGTCCTGCTTCCTATCCCTCGCGCCATGCAACAGGGCATCACCCGCCGTTTGAAACAACAGCTAGCTGCGAATCTCCGGATTCGGATTCCTGACGCGCGCCAGAAAACTGGTGCGCGGACGCGTGTTCAAATCCGCCAGCAGAACGTAGTCGCGCGACTGCGCTTTGAGCTTCGAGACCCGGCTGTTCGGGTCGTTGATATTTCCAAAAACGATCGCTTCTGCCGGGCACACCTGCTGGCAAGCCGTGACGATCTCGCCATCGCGTATCGTCCGGTCCTGTTCTGCCGACTGAATCTTCGCCTCCTGAATGCGCTGCACGCAGTAGGTGCATTTCTCCATCACGCCGCGGCTGCGAACCGTGACGTTCGGGTTGCGCATTCCCTTCAGGCTGGGCGTCTCGTAGTCGGAGAACAGGTAGAAATTGAACCGGCGAACCTTGTACGGGCAGTTGTTCGAACAATACCGCGTGCCGACGCAGCGATTGTACGTCATATCATTCAGTCCCTCGGGAGTGTGCGTCGTGGCGCCGACGGGACAGACATACTCGCAGGGAGCATTTTCGCACTGCATGCACGGCAAAGGCTCGTAATACATTTCGGGATTATCGACGCCGCCCCGAAAATAAGTATCGATGCGGATCCAGTGCATGACGCGCCCGCGCTCCACCTGCTCCTTGCCGACGACCGCGATGTTGTTTTCCGACTGGCAAGCGATTACGCAGGCATTGCAGCCGACGCAGCGGTTCAGGTCAATCGACATTCCCCAGGCGTAGCCATCGTTCTTGAAACCGGGGTAGAGCGAGAGGCTCTTGTCTTCGTGGGCTTCGGGAACCTGGGCGAAGTTGGGATCCTTGCGGAACTCGTCGAGTGTGGCGATCTGCACCAAGTCGCGGCGAAAGGCGTTGGCGCTCTCCTCGTCCGCCGGGTGACCCTCGAAATCGATCGCGTGCTGGGATTGGGTCGTAGCGAAGGAGTATTTCTCGGCCGTCTTCTCGATCTGCAGGCCAAGCGCCATCCAGGGGGCCGAGGAGGTGCGCAGAAAATAGGCGTTGAAACCTGCGCTATTGCCCACCTTTCCGGCGCGGCGGCGCCCGTAGCCAAGGTGCAGGGTCACGGAATTGTCGGCGTGTCCCGGAACGACGAAGACACCGGCCTTCACCGAACGCCCCGCGAGTCGAAGCGTCACATAATCGCCGGTGGCCAGAGCGAGCTTTTGCGCGGTCGCGGGGCTCACCATCGCGGCGTTGTCCCAAGTGAGCTTGGTGACAGGCTTCGGCAACTCCTGCAGCCAGGCGTTATTTGCGAATTCGCCATCTCCGACGGCCGGGTCGGGACGGAAAACGATCTCCATGGCTTCCCCGGCAGCAGGTTGCGCAGCCGCTTGCTGCGCGAAATCGGGGCGCAACGAAACCGAAATCGCAGGCAAGGCGGTGCCCGCGATCAGTCCGTCGTGCAGGGAAGTCTCCCAGAAGGCCTCGAACGCCTGGCCTTTTTCCGGGCGCTGGCTCTGCCAGTAGTCGCGCACCAGATCGTGTCCGGACTTGCCGCTGTCACCGGCCAGCAGAGCGATGATCTCGTGGGCCGAATGGCCGTCGTAAAGAGGGGCGATAAGCGGCTGGACGATGCCGATGGTGCCATCGTAGGCGCGCGCGTCACTCCAGGATTCCAGGTAGTGCGCCGCGGGAACGTGCCAGTGGCAATACTCCGCGGTCTCGTCGTTGTAGAGTCCGGAATGGACGCGCAGCTTCGCCTTTCCAAGCGCAGCGCCGAAATCGAAATCGGCCGGTGCGTCGTAGAGAGGGTTGGCGCCCAGGATCAGTAGCAATCGCACCTGGTCCGAATTCAGATCGTTGACGAGTTCCCGGAGCGATGCGATCCCGTCGACCGGGCTAGCTTCGAGCGGCTCGGTGTAGACGACGGTCTTGCCAACATTGCCGAGCGCCACGTTCATCGCATGGGCCAAGGCGTGAACGACCGGCGGCTGGTGCTCGCCGGCGAGAACCAGCGACGATCCACGATGCCGGCTGAGATCGCGCGCGACGGCGGCCAGCCAATCGGCGGAGATCTTCGAATTCGAATTGGTGGCGGG
>DATLWP010000117.1:0-5804 GCA_035576265.1 Candidatus Polarisedimenticolia bacterium | reverse complement strand
CTATCACGCGGCTAAGACTGCCTTCCTTGCTGCAAACGCGGCGATTACAACTCACGTAGCCAACCGCAAGCGCATAACTGTCGAATTGATCCGGGAATTGGAGAGCGCCAAGCACAAACTGAATGCTGCTGGGCGGGCACTCTCCGCCGCGGAGCGGTTGGCTGGTAAACCCCGCTTCTGATGCCGCTTCTGGCCGAAAGCGGAAGTCGGGCGGCAGTGCGGTAGACTTCCGCCTTCGACCCGAAGCGGACTTAGTGTTCAGGACGCTATCCTTTTCTCGTCCCGAGTGCCGAGCGAATTAGCTTTAGCGTTTCTCGGCGAAGTAGCCCCGGATTGTTAAACGCGAGATGGCGCAGAGTTTCGCCGGAAGTCAGTGCAGTCAGCTGTGCCCGAAGTGAGCATCGAGCATCATCGGTAACGTAGGGGAGTGCGGCCTCAATCAATGCCGCTGCCTCAAATCGGGGAGCCCAGTGACGGTAAGCAGCAAACATCCTGCCAGCGATTTCAGGTGAGTCGCTCCAATGAGCACCTGCGAACAGATGTTGCGTAATCCATTGTCCGGCACCAAAGCAGTCGAACTGTTCGCAGGCTGAATATCCATGCACGTGACGCTTTGCATGAATCGCGCAGCGGTGATTTCCAGTGAGATGTACGCAGGGGACTTCTGCTGACTTTTCGACTGGAAAACCCTGCGCAGCCAGTTGGACTGGCACGACACAGCAGAGGCCGCAGCAATTGCCGCAGTCGGCTCGGAATTTCGACATTGGGGAAACCTCGTCATTGCGGATCGGCAAAATGACGAGGCACTACTTGAGATAGCGCGATCTAAGAGCCGTAAATGTTAGTGGCGGGTCCGCAATCAGTCAATCCGTTTGTGCTAATGAGCCATCGTTGTCTTGGGCCAATATCGTCTTAACCAACGGCTTCAATTGGCCGAAAGCGGCCGTGCCTGCCGGCCGGGGCGTCCGCTTTTGGGTCGCAGAGCGGATATTCCTTGAGGGCGGTGCTAAGGTCCGCTCACGACCCGAAGCGGTCATCGCAGGTCATGGAGATCCCCCATGAGACTGGCTCATCACCTGACCTTCGCAGGCGACTGCGAGGAAGCGTTCGAAGTCTATTCCCGGATTCTCGGAGGCACTCTTATTGGGATCCGAAAGTACGCGGATACGCTGTTGGGGGCGCAGATGCCGACGGACTGGCAACAGAAAATCATCTTCGCGAGCCTGAAGGTTGGAGATGAAGTCTTGCACGGCACCGATCATCCGCCCAGTCAGTACCGGCGACCCGAAGGGTTCTACTTGTCGTTGCACATCCGCGAACCTGAAGACGCAGCTCGCATCTTTCATAGTTTGTCCAACGGCGGTGCTGTACAGGTCAGCCTTCAGAAATCCTTTTGGTCAACGCACTTCGCGCTCTTCGTGGACAGATTTGGGATACCGTGGGAGATCGATCACGAGGCGCCGCCATGATCACTCGATTGATCGCCCGGACAAGCACAATGAGTTCTAACAATTCATTCGTGCCGACGCGTGTGAGCGATGCCGCGTTTCATCAGCGCAGTTCACGCGCGGCTTTAGCGCGGGTCCGGCGGGGTCTATCGAAATAGGCGGTAAGTCATTGCCGAAGGTTCGGTATGAAATCGCAGTCGGCTAGCAAGCGCTGCAGCGAGCGCGTGTGTTCTGTGTCTAGGCATCGGCGCGTCGCCGATCCGGGGCTTTTAGGTCCGCATCTGGCCGAAAGCGGCCGCGCCTCCGGGCGATAACGTCCGCTTTCCGGTCGCGGAGCGGACATTTGCGGAGCGCGGTGCTAACGTCTGCTATCGACCCGTTGCAGACAAAGGATCGGCTCGATAGCCGACGTTCGGAACTTTGGAAGCGGACGTTCCCAACGTCCTTGACCGAGGAGTCGACCCCGTCGTTGCTCCGTCGATAGACCTACTACACGAGTCGCAAAGTGATTGCTCTCAGTACGGCCCGCGTCCGGTCGCGCGTGCCGAGCTTGGCGAGGATGTCGGAGACATAGTTCTTGACCGTCCCTTCGGCCAGGTTGAGGCTGCGCGCGATCTCCTTGTTCGAATATCCTCCCGCCAGCAGCCTCAGGATTTCGAGCTCACGTGCACCGAGGTCGATTTGTCCGACTTCTGCCTGCGTGGCGGCTGCCAGCCGCGGGTGAATCGGCTGAGTGGCGACCGGCGACAACCATTGTTCGCCACGGCACGCGCGATCGATGGCCGTAGTCAGATCCTCCGGGGACGCTCCCTTGAGCAGGAATCCCTGAGCGCCTGCCTCGATCGCCGCCAATAATAGATCACTGTCCTCGAAGGTCGTCAGCATGACGACCGGTGTCCGGTCGCCCCGTCTCCGCAACTCGCGAACCATGGAGATACCGTCCAGGCCCGGCATCCGAATGTCGCTCACGATCACGTCTGCCGATATCTCGCCTATGCGCTCGAGCAGTTCCGCTCCATCGGCAGCTAATAGCACCGCCTCGAAGTCTAACCGCTCGAGCAACGCCCGCAGTGCTTCTCTTACGAGATCCTGATCCTCGGCGAGCGCCACCCGCATTCTCATGATTCACGACCGGTCGGGAGGAATACGCGCAGCCGAAAGCCGCCTTCCGGCGCTATATCAGTCTCTACACGCCCGCCCAGCAGGTCCATGCGCTCCTGGACACCACGGAGCCCATGGCCCACTACGTAGCTTCCCCGACTAGTTCCATCGTCACGCACCTCGAGCCGCAGGGTTTCCTCCTCTCGGCTCAGGGACAACCAGATATTGCGCGCATTGGCATGTCGTACAGCGTTGGTGAGCCCCTCTTGTCCCGCCCGCACGATGGCGGTGGCCTGTTCCGCCCCGTCAACGCGAACGCGCTCATCGAGGTTCACGTGAATCTGCGGCGCCGGAAATGCTTCGGCGATTCGTCGCAACGCCTCGCGGACATCCATGCCATCGTGGCGACGAAGATTCGCCACCACGCTGCGCAGCTCCGATAGAAGCTTGCTTACCAAGTCCCTCGAGACGAGCCACTCACGACGTTTCGACACCGGGACTTCCTGACCCAGGAGATCCAGATTGAGCGCCAAGGCAGTAAGTCCATGGCCCGCCACATCATGCAGTTCGCGTGAGACGCGTAGCCGCTCTCCATCACGTGCACTCTCGGCGAGCAACTCTCGCGTCGCCAGCAACTGGGCGTTTACTTCACGAAGCTCTCGGGACACCCTCTCTGCCCGCGCGCGCTCGAGCGTGGTCAACAGGGCGAAGACTTCGACGCTGCCGTAGACCAACAGCATGAATCCGGGGTCGGCAATACGCCACCGGGCGACCAGAATGGCCAGGAACGCAAGATTCAGTGCCACCAGAGCGATTACTGCGATTGCGGGGCGATAGACCGCCGCTATTGCCGCAGCGATCACAATCAACAAGATGGGCGTGAAGCTCGACGGTCCGAGCGCAAGCAGCACCAGTGCGGATACGACCATCAGGGACAGCGATATGATCGAGCCACCGTCTCTGCCGCGCCTCATGATGCCCCCTACGAAGGCGAGCATGCACAGCGCGGCCACGGTCCTTCCGGCTGTCTCTCCAAGCGGAGTCCACACGGGCGGTACTCGCCAAAGGCCGATAGCGACTGCCGCCCAGGCTAGGTAGCCGGCGAGGAATACCGGGTTGGGTGCGAGCCCTGATAGAACGCGGGCCAAGCGCATACGTGACCATAGCCGTATCCGCGTCGGCCCTTCAAGATCCAATCTCTTGGATATGACCTCCGGCACCCTGGCATATGACTTCCGGCACTGGGCTCGACGCGGCAGCGCATCCATCATCAAGCTCCGCTGGGAGTTCCCTGACACTCTACGACATGATCCTCGACACCCATTTGAGCTTCGGAACACTCGCACTCAGAAGCCTCTGGATCAACGCCGCTCCGCCCAAGATAACGCGACTCCATCGGCAAACTGAGGCCGTGTACTTCTCGCATCGCCGGGGTGGTCGACGCGATCGTTCCTCCGTAAGTACTTTCATCAAGGAGGGAGCATGGGAAGGTTAGCTGGGATTCTCGGCGCGCTTGTCGTGGCAGGAATTCTCGCCGTAGTCCTGTGGCCGCATGGTGGTGACCACGGTCGGGCCGACTTTTTTGCCGATGAGTCCTATAACTTCGAAACACTACGTGTGCTCGACGACATTGCGGTCGCAGGTGGCGACATATCCGACGTGTTGACCACGGTGGGCTCAATTCGCGCCGGAAGCGCAGACGACTGGTATCGGGCCTGGACCGCAGCTGGCGAGCGTGCCGCTGCATTGGCCAGTCGTACCCGGGATGCACGCAGCAAGGGTACCGCGCTGTTGCGCGCACATACGTATTACAGAACCGCGGAGTTTTTCCTGTCTCCGACAGATCCGAGGCGTGCTGCCAGCTTCAAGAGCAATGTGGCCGCGTTTTACGAGGGCCTTCAGGCTCTGAGCGTGTCCTATGAGCGCATCGCCGTTCCCTACGGAAAATATCACCTCAACGCTGTCTACTATCCGGGGCCTGCCGGTTCCGAGGCTCGGCCCTTGCTTGTGGTCGTCGGTGGCTATGACAGCACGATGGAGGAGCTATATCTGTTGATTGGGTATGCCGCCGTGCAACACGGATATTCCGTGCTGACCTACGAAGGACCTGGCCAGGGATCCGTGCTACGACAGCAAGGCCTGCACATGCAGGCAGACTGGGAAAAGCCGAATAGCGCCGTGCTCGATCGATTTTTGGGCACGCATCCCAAGCCGAGCAAGATCGTGCTGTTGGGGGCGAGCCTGGGTGCCTATCTCGCGGCGCGCGCTGCGGCTTTTGATCCGCGTGTGGACGGGGTAGTGGCATATGATGCGTGGTTCGATGGTTATGCGATCGCAACACGCAACATACCGCCCCCCGCGCTCTGGCTGCATGCGCGCGGATACGATCACATGTTGAACTCATTAGCTCGACGGACTTCAGTTCCAGGAGCGAAATGGTCGCAGGAGAATGGAATGTGGGTATTCGGAGTCAGTGAGCCCACTCAGGTGCTAGATGCATTTAAGGCCTACACCGTAGCTCCGGTGGCGGACCGAATCACGCAGGATGTGCTCTTGCTCGCCGGGACCGCCGACCTATTTATTCCCGTGAATCAACTCGATCAGGAGCGCGATGCCCTGTCCCGCGCGCACAGTGTTACGACGATCGTCTTCGACCGGGATTCTGGTGGCTCGCTACATTGCCAGATCGGGGCTCCGAGCTTGTGGCAAGGAGTGCTATTCGATTGGCTGACAGCAAAGTTTCCCAATGCTGGATCGCGATAGAAATCATAGATTTCACGAAGCGATTCCTGCTGTCTGAGAGGTTTTCGGCAGACTCCGCCGCATCAACGCCACTGACCGGTATGGAGTGATTTCTTCGTTAGCTTGGGATGGCTGCACATGGCCGAATGCGGCCATGCCGTTACGCGTCGATGTACGCTTCCGGGTCGCAGAGCGGACATTCCCTCCCGGCGGTGCTAAGGTCCGCTCTCGACCCGAAGCGGCCGCTTAACTCCGGAGCAAGTCGGGAGACGCGTCTTACCCGTTTTGCCGTGATGCTTCGATCACCTGAAACGGCGAGTGCGTTTGGATCACCTTCTCCAACCTAAGCCCAGCGCCGTCGAGCAGGCTGCGGTACTCACTCAGAGACCGCTCCCGGCCGGGAAGCATTACCAACATATTCATATCCATCATCGACGCCATGCTGGGCGAGTTGTCGTCCGGAATGATCATCTCGACGATCAGGACTTTGCCGTCTGCTTGTAGGCGACTAGC
>DATLWP010000116.1:0-5458 GCA_035576265.1 Candidatus Polarisedimenticolia bacterium | reverse complement strand
GGGTTTGTTCTCGTCGAGATCCTTGAAACAGAAATACGGCGTGCCCGATTGCTCCACGATGCGTTCAACAACCGCGTAAATCGGCGCGTCATGACCGCACTTGAAACTGGAGATCTCGATCGCTACGAGGTTCGGGTGACGCGCCGTGAACTTGGCCGCCCAGACTTTCAGATTGCTGCTGGCCGCCGTGGCCGTCTTCCACACGTCCGAGATATCGAGCGGATGACTTATGATTTCGGCACGCACCTCGTCTCCGAACAGCCGATCGAGTAAGTCCTCATCGAGCGGAAGCGTGCTTTGCGAGAAGACGGGATAGCCCAGCTTTTGGAACTCTTCAAGGATGCCGTGGTTCAAGCCGGGGTCGTGATGGTAGGGCCGCGCCAGCATGACCACACCCAAGCGATTTTCTCGCTCCAGCATGTCGAGCGTTTCACGGGCCCTCTTGCGAATGGAATTTTCATAATCTTGCCAGGCCGCGTAACCCACTTCGACGGCGCGTTCGTTCTCCTCTTCCGAGAGGCCCAGCAAGGTTCCCCAGCAGCGAAACATCTGCCGCGCGAAAAGCTTTCGGTCCGATAGATTGACGAGCGGATGCAAATACCGGATGCCGTGCTGACCGAAAACATCTATCTCTTTCGTGTATGCCGCCTCGACAGTTTCCGGCGTGACGGCCACAGTGGGACAAGCGTTGCATGCTTTCGTCCTGACCAGCGGGGAACAGAGAACGTCGAACATCGGAAGAAAGATGGCATGCAGGGGCTTGCGTGCGTGCTTCGTGTAAATCAAGTTGTGAAAGTGCGCGATGGTAATCTTTGATGGAAAGCACGGATCGATGGAACCGCGGCTCGAACCGCTGCGGTACATCTCATCGGTTGTGAAATCCGAATACACGATGTTTTCTGAGTTCACACCGAGGCTCTCGAGGTAGGCACTGAAGAGAGGTGCGTACGCATACATGTTCAGCACGCGAGGAATGCCGATGCGAAGGTTGAGCCGGTTATTCATGAGGACGGCGCGTTCGCGAACGGATTTCCGCCAACCGGAATTCAGCGCTGGATCAGCCACCAGCTTGGGCGAACGCGATTTCCATACTTCCCGCGCTGAAAGGTCCACCAAGTTCGGGTTGGCAGCCCGGATGGCGTCCAGACCCGCCTTGATTTCACGCATGCTGCTTACGTCCTCTACGGAACCTTTTTCGCAGCCCGAAATGATCATCCGCTGTTCACCCGGCTGAAGGGGGACGTTGGATGGGAAGGAGGGTGGCGCCCAGGTCTCCGAATCGCCCGTTTGGACATCCACAAACGTTCGCAGGCAAGTGTTCTTGCAAAAGTGGCACCGCGTCTCTTCGCTGCGCGTGGTGCGGTAGACGATCTTTCGCACCGCATCCAGCCCGATAAAGGTCGTCTGGTGCCCTTGTTGCCACATCTGCGCGGCCTCAAGCGCGGCGCCGATCGCTCCTGCTTCGCCGCAGTGCGGATGCACGAGTATCTCGAGCTCGCGGCCCGAATCCACAAAATTGGCGCGAAGGAAATCCACCTGGGACTTCACGGCCGCGAGATTGTTTTGCGTTCCCCCTTGCAGAATGAACCGCGTGCCAAGACTCGCTACGTTGGGCACATTGGCCACATAAAGGAAGATGTTCTTCGGCAACACGGCGGCCAGCCCAGCGAGAATTTCCTCCGCGCGCCAGCCCTGCCGTTGAAAGTTCACGATGTCCGATTGCAGAAATACTGCGCAGCCATAACCGAAGACGGGCATGGCACCGGCAGAGAATGCGACGCTCGCATAATCCTCGACCGGCACGCCGAATCCTTCGGCTGTGGATTGCAAGAAATAACCATTTCCCGCGGAGCATTGCGTATTGAGGCGGAAGTCCTTGATACGGCCATCGTGCAGGACGATGATTTTGATGTCCTGCCCGCCAACGTCGACGATGCAGTGCGGATCCGGGCAGAATCGCAACGCAGATTTGGTGTGCGCCACCGTCTCCACTAATGCCGCATCGGCGCGCAACACATCCCGCAAAATGTCCTTGGCATAGCCGGTTGTAGCGACGCCCAGGACTTCGAGATAGGCGCCCTGGAATTCGACTTGTCGCCGCAAAGACTCGAAAAGTTCCTTCGTATCCTGGATCGGATTACCTTGAGAAAGTTGGTAAGCCTTGCAGAGCAGATCGCCACTTTCTGAAACCAGCACCGCCTTTGTGGAAGTGGATCCTCCATCCAAGCCGATGAACGCGCGAACCGGTTCTCCCGCGCGGAACTTTTTGGGGATGAAAGGAACTCTGGCATACTTTTGCTCGAACTGCCTCTGCTCGTGCGCCGAAGCCACGAGGCCGCGCATTCCCGATCTGCACTTTTCCTGCTGTCTTCCTTCAAGCAGATAATGCTGCAGGCACTCCGTTCCCAAATACCGACCGATCTCTTCGCCTTCATGCCGTCCGAATTCGACAGCGCCGATCGCGGCGAAGTACTGCGCATTCTCCGGCACCTTGATGACGTCTTCCGCGTTCACTCCGGGCGGGAGTTGAACTTGGCGGTCTTTCCATAGCAGCGGGATATTGTGTTGCCACGCTTCGCGCATCCCGCGAATGAACGTGTTCGGCCCTCCTAACAGCAAAACGTGGGGACGCAAGGTGTTGCCGCGGGTCAACACCGTGAGATTCTGCAGAACGATAGCGTCAAACAGAGAAGCCAGCAATTGATCGCCGGGGATTCCCTGCTTCTGCAGACTGTTGATATCGGTCTCGGCGAAGACTCCGCACTTTCCGGCCACGCGGTGCAATTTGATGCCGTGGTAGCCTTGGTTGCAGAGTTGTGTGTGGGGAATTTTCAGCTTCGCGACGATCTTGTCGATAACGGCGCCGGTTCCGCCAGCGCACTTGTCGTTCATACTGGGAATTTTTTTCTTCCGGCCGCTGTTCGCGTCTACCTTGAAAACTATGATTTTCGCGTCCTGGCCACCCAGCTCGATGACCGAATTCACTTCCGGGTGCAGTCTCTCGACGGCAAGGGCAACCGCATTCACCTCCTGAACGAACTTCGCTCCGATCATGGAAGCGAGCGAGTTACCGCCGGACCCCGTTATGAAAACACGGGCGTTTCCAGGAGCCAAACCGACCTCGCTCTCCATGCGCTCCAGAAACTCCAGCAACTTCTCAGGCTGACGGGTCTCGTGCCGCTGATATTCTCGCCAGACGATCTGGTCCGTATGCAGGTCGACTACGATTCCTTTCACCGTAGTCGAGCCCACATCCAGCCCGACCAAGTACGCGTAATCTTCGTTCGCCATCATCGCTCCGCCGCCGCGAAATGTGCCTTGCGTGTCATCAGATCGCCCACGTGCAGGACAAAATTTGCCGCGACACCGGCGACCTTCTCCCGGCGAGGAACGTGGTACAGCGGGCTGCGCAATTGCGGATGCTCCGACACGTAATCGCGAATATCTTCCAGCGTCAATCGGGTGGTGTCGAGGCAGCGCTCGAATTCGGCCTTGGCCTTTGCCTTGGCCTCGCCCAACGCCATCTGAACGCGACTGTGGGCATTCACTTCGCCCTCCCCGGCCGTTTCGATTGGCAGGAAAATCATGTCTGGGTAACGGCTGACCACCGCTGACTGGACCCCGTCCGACTGAGATGACGGCATGCAGCCGAAAGGTTTTAGCGCCAGCACCATGTGGCACAGATGATGCACGGTGTAGTAGACGTTCTTGCCGACCTCAAGATGACCTTCACCACCACGCGCCAGGGAGTGGTAGAACGGGTGCGCCAACTCCGCCAGCTCATCCTGCGGTGGCAAGGGGTGCGCCACGCTGCCCAGCCCCTCCACCACACGAGCATACTGTCGTTTCCAGATGCGTTCGCCCAAGGTGAGCAAGAGCCGTTTCTTGCGGTAGGGAAGGTCATTATGAATTCGGGTTCTGAATTGCCACCAAGCAGGATGTGGGCGCGGCGCGTCCAGCCCTCTTCGTTCGCGGGCGTTGGCCTTAGCCTGGTGCATCAAGTAGGTGATCCAATTGCCGACCGAATCCACCAGCACGTGCGCACCCTCGCGTTCGAGGAAAACAAACATGTTGAAGTTGCCGTCACCCTCTGTGAGCTGCGCCCAAAACTCCCCCGTGATCTTGACTACCGGCTTGACCCGCAGGCGATCCAACTCGATCTGCCCGATGCGTTCGCGACAATCGTGCAGCACCCTTGCGAAATCTTTGCCGTAGAGGTGCTCGCGGACCTTACCCAGAGTATTCAAGGTATCCTTCAGTTTCTTCTTGCGCTGCAGACGTTCCCGCAGCCATACGGGAGTACTCTCCAGGATCTCAAAGCGCTGGCGTTCTCGTAGGAAAGTGGACAAGGTCTCCATCACGCCGGCGAAAACGCGGTCCGTTTCTCCGGGTGTACTTTCATAAGGACGGATGTTGTGGATCATCTCGCTGGAGACGTCGCCGAGGTTGATGGCATTCAACATGCCCATTCCAAAGTCGACCGTAAATTTCAACCCGGGCTCGCCGGACTTCGCCTTAATGCCATCGTTTTGCGAAAACAAAAGCACGCGAAATCCGCCAAAGCCTGCGTTTTCGAGTGCCATCCGGTATTCGGACTCGTACATGCCGAAGCGACACGGTCCGCAGGAGCCGGAGGTGAAAAACACGTAGTTATCTACAATTTCTTCTTTGCGGAGGCCGCTCTCCTCCAAACCGCGCAGGTAGGCAATGAGGTTGCCCACGGTGAAATATGCGGGATTACATTGCCCGGGATTGCCGAACTGTTTCCCCAGGTGATAGGCGCGCAGGCCGGGGTTGGGCAGGGCTTCGCAGCGGTAGCCGCTTCCTTGGAAGACGGCCTGGATGAGCTTCTCGTGTTTCCAGGTAAGCCCGCCGAAAAGGATCGTGACGCGACTGCGTTCGTCGGCCGTAAACGCACGCTCCCTTGGCCGCTCGAAATGGCTGGGATTTTTCAATCCTGCCAACTGAAGCAGGCGACGCCTCTCTTCAGCCAGCCGCTCGCTGATCTCTCGATCGCTTTGATTCGGTATGGGTTCTGTGCTTCCCATCAGAACGTTCTCCGGGAAAATGTCTGCCCGCGACTGCGAAAGCGGCAAGGCCTCCCTCGAAAAGCAATCAGTCGGATTTCCATCTTTCGGAAACGTCGAAGGCATACGGGTTGCGTTTTACCGCAGCCGTGGTCTTCACTCCATTCACCGTGTAAGTGAGATGCTCGATCGTGAGAATTTTATGGCCGTACAATCTCACGCTCACCGATGTCTCATCTTTGGCGGGAAGCCAGAAATCGCCGATCTTCTCATACTGACGCACGAAGTCGGCTCGTGTGATCCAGAAGGAGAGCTTCTTCGCGGGATGTCCGGCGATTCTGACAATGGCGAAGTCGCGGCTATCAATCCATACTTTTCCTTCGAAGAGATACTTGTCCTTCCGCTTGGGAAAAGCCTCAAGGACATAGCAG
>DATLWP010000115.1:0-16625 GCA_035576265.1 Candidatus Polarisedimenticolia bacterium | reverse complement strand
CGGCGGCCGCCGCTTCCGAAAGCGTAAGCGAGTGTGGGATTTCTTTGACTCGCGCCAGCGTTTCGAGGCCCGCTCCGATCAAGATCTGCTTCGTCTTGGGGAAGCTCGCAGTGCAAAAATAAACCGTCATTTCGGGCGCGACGCCGCTCGTCCCGAACCACGCTGGCACCGGCTGAGCGATGGTCCAGCCGAGGTTCAGAACGAACACGCAGACGGCGGTCAACTCGAACAGTGCGGAGACCGGGAGCAGCCTCCAACTGAGTCCTCCGCTCGCGGAGTAGGCGACAGCTTCGCTGGACACCCTGAGAAAACATCCCACCGCGAGTAACCACAGGCTGATACCCATCAGGCCGGCACTGCGCAGTTCGCGGCCCGCGAGAAACGACGGCAGGATCAGCGGAGCCACGCAGAAGATCAGCATGGCCAGGAATCCGACCGTGAGCGCGTGGCGCGAAGCGCCGCCGAGCCCGGTGAGCCGAGGATCGATGTCGGCCCAGATGCCGAGCAGCGATCCCACAACGACCCAAGCAAACGCCAGACGTATGAACGCGGGGTAGTGCCGATAGACGCCGATGCGCTTTGGTTCCCGGGTCGAGGGACGGAACACCTGAAGCGCCGAGACGCCGCCGACGGCCACGATTGCAGCCATCCCATCCGCCAGCAGGAATCGACGCAACAGCGCAAAGACGACGATCGCCGCAACGCCCGCCGCGAGCCAGCGCGCCGCCGATTGAACAGGAGCCCGCAAGCCGACAAAGATCGTGACAAAGCGAGCGCTGTAGGCCCAGGCAACGGGAATCGCAAAGCCCCATAACGCAATG
Organism: Candidatus Polarisedimenticolia bacterium; assembly: GCA_035576265.1. Lineage (GTDB taxonomy): Bacteria > Acidobacteriota > Terriglobia > Acidiferrales > UBA7541 > Palsa-295. The sequence continues at coordinate 15,804 of DATLWP010000115.1, read as the reverse complement.
ATTAAAAACACTCGATCTGCGGCGGCCGGAAATACGGGCTGATCCGAGCGCAAGGCAACGTCCACCGAGATAAAGAGACTCAGCAACAAAGCGATTCCGAAGGAAGAAAATCCCGCGATGCCGAGCCAGGAGGCCAAGTCCCCCGGAAACGATTTCTTGGAGGCCGCTCCAGGCCCTGCCGAACTGCGTTTCGGGCGATCGAACCAGAGCAAATACTGCGCGAGCAGGAAAGCAGCAAGTTCGAGAACGACGGATCCTACCAGGCCGATGCGCCAGTGAGCGGCGCCCACTCCAACGAGCCAACGCCACGCGGCTCCGGCCGTCCAGAGCGCCCAAACCACCCAGACAAGCCCAAAGCTCCGAATCATCCGGTTCAGAAACTTTGGCAACACGTAGAGCGAGATGCCTAAGATGAACGTTCCCACCCAACCCAATAATTGCGCCTGGCCGTGCGCTTGAATCCATGCGCGGCTCACGCCGGCGCTGCCATGCTCGCCAGCAATTGTCAGCAAATTCCAGACGCCGAGCAACGTGCCGGGAAAGGCGGCGAAAAACAAGCCCGTCAGGATGAACGCGGAGAGGAATCGCGCGGCGCGGCGCTCCGGCAGCGGATCGTTGCCGCGTAGGGGATTTTGCCGGTCGCGTTCAAAGGCAACGCGCCAGGCATCGGGGAGATCGGCCATGGCGATTCCTGGGAAAAGCCGCGCGAACCGTGAAAAGCCGCGCGACTCGAAGTCAGATTTGGCGACCCTGAGGACGCGCTGAAAAACGGATGCCGCCGAAACTTACTTTCACATCGGGCTCAGTCGTTGGAGGCATTCCCTCAAGCGGGGAAGCCGCACGTGCCGTCGCTGCAGCCTGTGCCCGCCGGCATCCGGAGCGGTCTTTCGTCGCGGCGAATCCCGCCCTTGGGCCGCCACTTGTCGATGGACGCGCTTTGCGTGTACAGAAAATCCGTCGTGAGCCACAGCGGATTCGTCTCGCCGCCCACAACCACGATGTTCATCTGCGTGGGGTCGTTATACGGCGTGATCAGCTCATCTTTCGGCAATTTCGCCCATGTCGCATACGGCTCTACGCCTTGGCGCGCAAGAGGAGACATGAAGGCATATATGACGTCGGCGCCCCAATACTGTCCCGCGGGAATCTTTACGTTTTGCGACAGCCATCGCGTGACGTCCTGCTTCGTCTGGTGGCCCTGCTCCTTGAGCCCCTTGGCCACGAGCGGATCCATGATCAACGTGGCTGCGGAACGGAGCGCGGGAAACGCCTTCAGCATGATTGCCGTTTCTTCCGTCGCTGGCCGAATGCAATTCGCCGCGCCCATGCTGTTGATGACGCTCCACCCGCGGAACAGGCTCACCACACTTTCGTCGCGCTTGAATCCCTTCTCGACGTGGAAAGGTTGCCAGACGCTTTTCTCCTCGTTCTCCGCGCAGCACATGTTGTTGTAGTTGAGATTGTGGCCGGTCGAGCCCATGAACGTCTCGCCCAGCCGGGCGTCCGCCAGATTGACGGACATCAGCGTCCAGGCCCTTCCGATCACCGCATTGGCGTAATTGAAGGGGCTCAACGCTCCCGCGCCGTAGTTCATGCCAATCTCGTCGCGGATCGGGCCGTTCACGAGGATCATCCTTCCGAACGAGGTCGTCGAGCTCGGCAAGGAGGGCTCCTGCGTAGAAGCAATCGCCAGGATCACAGGAAAATGCTCGGGCCTTGCACCCGCCATCACGGCGTTCACCGCCACCTTCTCCACCGTGTACTGCAGCTTTTCCTGCAAATGGGTAACCGTCATCAGTCCGACCACTTCGTCGGGAGCGTGGCTCGTCCCGGTGAGCATTTCGGCCACGCGCTCTTCGGTGGGGAGTACGATCGGCAGGCCGTCCGTCCATCCGTTTTCAAGGAACAGGCGGTGCAGGTTTTCCTCCGAGTCCGTTTTCAGCAGTCTCGGCCGCTCCGGCTTCTGCACCCTTACGGGATTCTTTTCCTGGGCGGTGAGTGGTTTCGTCAGCGCGTCGACCAATTCCTGCATCAGCGGCTTGCCGGTGGTGGGATCGTTGCCTTCGACGTATTTCCGCAGCGTCGCTCGAGTCATCCCCACCACCGGGTAGGGAGGGAAGCTGAAGCGCAGCAACATGCCGTGGTTGCGCGCGTCTCTCGCGATGTAATCTGAAAACCGCGCGGTAGCCATGGGAGCCGTGGGGATGCCGTACTCGTTTTCGAGCTTTCTGCAATGCTCGGCGACACTCGCCGAACAGCCGTCTCAACCGCCTACGCCGAAGATGACCGCGTGGCCTTTGTCTTTCACCTCAGCCCACAGCTCCGGGTCGTCCAGAAACATATTGCCGCGTTTTCGCCGGAGGACGGTTTTCACCGCGGGCATGTTTCTGGAAAACCAGCCAACCGCTTCTTCAAGGAACTCATAGCCGCCGCCAAATCCGACGTCTACGAGATAAATGGTCTTGCCATTCAGGGTATCGAGGCGCGGCGCCATGGATGAGGGTTCGAATACGCCCGTGGATTGGCCTCGGGGATTCAACACCGCGTGGGACAAACTCTGTAAGGTGCTCGGTATCATGTCCGTCCTCCCAAGCCGGATGAGCAGGGATTCGTGGCGCTCATCTTCTTGCATTGACGGCCCCATCTTACCTGAATTTGGATTGGGTGAACTACCTGCCAAGTTGCCGCGGCAGCGCGAACAATATGCGAAGACGGAAACGCGCTGGAATCTCGATTGGCCCCGGTTTTTCGGCTCACAAAAAGCGTGGGACAGTGATGCAGGTCACTCGCTCCGGTGACAGTGATCACGCCGAGAAGTGCGTTTTACGGCTAAGTTTTAGCAAGGACAAGGACTGGTACAACCAAATAAATGTGCAGCCTCGTATGGCGCAGCGGAGGAGCAGATGGAAGGCCAGTACACATACACCGTGAACGCGTCTTCGACGACGACTCGAAGCGGCATTGTGGGGAGCGACGAAATTGTGCCCCCGATTGCGTTCAGCGCTCCGCCTGAATTCCAAGGGGAAGCGGGAAATTGGACGCCGGAACACTTCTTCGTGGCTTCCGCGGCGGCGTGCTTCGTGAGTACCTTCTCCGGAATGGCGAGCATATCCAAATTCGACTTTCTTTCTCTGCAAGTGGCTACGGAGGGAACCATCCAGAAGGGCGAAGGAGGCTGGTGCTTCACAGCTCTGAAGCTATGCCCTCGATTGACAATCGCCGTGGAAAAAGATCGCGAACGCGCGAACCGCTTGCTTGAGAAGGCGGAAAAAATCTGCCTGGTTACACGCTCGCTCAGTTGCCGCATTTCCTTGGAGCCCGAAATCGTGGTGGGGGCGGGAGAACCAGAGCGCAAAAGCGGGCGCAATTCCGTTTCCGGCAAGTAGGCCGACCGAGGTTCGATGCCACGAAGCCAGGACACCGAGATGGCTTGGCAAACGATCGTAAAATCAAAGCGCGACTGGGCGGTTCCTCCCAATCTTCCTGATTATGAACAAGGCAGGCGCGCGTTCTCCTGGGATAAAGCGCGTCAAGAGCTGAACGGACTTCCCGGAGGCCACGGGCTTAACATCGCCTTCGAAGCGGTGGAACGCCACGCGAAAGGTCCCCGTTGCAATCATCTGGCGATTCGCTGGCTGGGCAAGAATGGCGAAGTCCGCGACTACACCTATGGCCAGCTTCAGGCATTGACCAATCGATTTGCCAACGTGCTGCGCGGGCTCGGAGTGAAGGAGGGCGATCACGTATATGCCTTGGCCGGCCGCATCCCGGAGCTCTACCTGGCCGCGCTCGGCACGCTCAAGCACCGCAGCGTCTTTTGCCCGCTGTTTTCGGCGTTTGGTCCCGAGCCGATCCGCTCGCGCCTGACCATCGGCCGGGCCAAAGTGCTGGTCACGACGGAGTCGCTCTATGAAAGGAAGGTGAAAGCGCTTCGCCCCTCGCTGCCTTTTCTCGAGCATGTTCTGCTCGTGGGAGACGATCACCAAACCACGAATGTGCCGAACACGGTCGATCTTCATCGAGCCATGGGTGATGCCGAAGAAGCGTATGCGATAGAGCCGACGGACCCGGAAGAGATCGCCCTTCTGCATTTCACGAGCGGTACGACGGGCACGCCCAAGGGGGCCGTCCATGTGCATGCAGCGGTCGTCGCGCATCACATTACCGGCAAACTCGCTCTCGATTTCCATTGCAACGACATCTTCTGGTGCACTGCGGATCCCGGATGGGTTACCGGGACCTCGTACGGCATCATCGCCCCGCTCACGAACGGGATTACCAGCATCGTGGACGAAGGCGACTTCGAAGCGGAGCGCTGGTACGGGATACTCCAATCCCAAAAAGTCACCGTGTGGTACTCCGCTCCTACGGCCATTCGCATGCTGATGAAGTCCGGCTCCGATCTCGCCCGTAAGTACGATCTTCATTCACTCCGCTTTCTCTCGAGCGTTGGGGAGCCGCTGAATCCAGAGGCGGTGGTCTGGAGCAAAGAGACTTTCGGCCTGCCGTTCCATGACAACTGGTGGCAGACCGAGACAGGCGGAATCATGATCGCCAACTTTGCGGCCATGGACGTTCGTCCCGGATCGATGGGCCGCCCGCTGCCGGGTATCGAAGCGGCTATTGTGAAAAAGAATGACGACGGGTCCGTCGAAGAAATTCGTGAAGCCGATGTGCAGGGCGAATTGGCGCTGCGTCCCGGCTGGCCCTCCATGTTTCGCGCTTATTGGAACGAGCCGGAGCGCTACAAGAAATGCTTCGCAGGCGGCTTCTATTTGACCGGCGATCTCGCCAAGCGGGACACGGACGGATACTTCTGGTTCATCGGGCGCAAGGACGACGTCATCAAGACATCGGGCCATCTGATCGGGCCATTCGAGGTCGAGAGTATTCTGATGGAACACAAGGCCGTCGCTGAATCCGCGGTGATCGGCAAGCCCGACCCAGTGGCTTTAGAGATCGTGAAGGCTTTCGTGGTGCTGCACCCGGGATACGAGCCCAGCGAGGAATTGCGGCGCGAGATCATGGGGTTTGCGCGCTCGAGACTTGGAGCCGTCGTCGCTCCCAAAGAGATCGAATTTGTGGCTTCCGTGCCAAAGACGCGCAGCGGCAAGATCATGCGCCGCTTGCTGAAGGCGCGGGAACTGGGCCTCCCCGAAGGGGACACGTCCACGCTGGAAATAGATTAGATGGCTACAACCACCATTTCCAAACGCCCGCAGATAGAACGCGAACACGCGATCTTCCTGCTCCGCGAGATGCTGCGCATCCGCCGGTTCGAAGAGAAGGCGGCGGAGATGTACAGCCTGGGAAAGATCCATGGCTTCCTGCATCTCTACATCGGCGAGGAAGCCACCGGCGTCGGAAGCATGCAAGCCTTCACGCCGGAGGACGCCATCGTCGCGACGTATCGCGACCACGGCCATGCCATCGCCCGAGGGATGTCTCCGAGCGTCTTGATGGCCGAAATGTTCGGGAAAGCCACAGGTTGCAGCCACGGTCATGGTGGCTCGATGCACTTCTTCGACGCTCGCCGGCGCTTCTATGGAGGATACGCAATTGTGGGAGCCGGCTTGCCGATCGCCCTCGGCCTGGCCCTGGCCGACAAATTACAAAACCGGCGGCGAGTTACCGCATGCTATTTCGGTGACGGCGCCGTGGCCGAAGGCGAATTCCACGAGTCCCTCAATCTCGCCGCGCTCTGGAAACTGCCCGTACTCTTCCTCTGCGAAAACAATCTCTACGCCATGGGCACGTCCTTGGCGCGCCATCAAGCGCAAACGGACATCAGCCGCAAGGCTGATTCCTACGGTCTAGGCTCCGATGCCGTGGACGGCATGGATGTTCTGGCCGTCGAAGCAGCGGCCAAGAAAGCGGCCGATTTCGTGCGGAGCGGAAACGGACCTTTTCTCCTGGAGCTTCGCACCTACCGATTCCGCGCCCATTCGATGTCCGATCCTGATTTGTACCGCACCAAGGAGGAAATCGAAGAGTGGAAGAAGCGCGATCCCATCGTGCTGTTCGAAGCGCGATTGCGCGATTGGAAATTCCTGACCGATTCGGATCTCGCCCGCATCGAGGCTGAGGTCGCTGCGGAAATCGAAGAATCCGTGCGATTCGCGGAGGCGAGTCCGCCGGAGCCGGTGGAAGATTTGCTCAAGGACGTCGAGGGGCAGGCGGCGCCGTGACGAAGATGACCTATCGCGAAGCGTTGCGGGCGGCCTTGCGCAAGGCGCTTCGAAGCGATCCGCGCGTTTTCCTGATGGGAGAGGACGTGGGCCGTTATGGCGGAGCTTTTGCGGTAAGCCACGGCCTCCTCGCAGAGTTCGGACCGGACCGTATTCGCGACACGCCTCTTTCGGAATCCGCCTTCGTGGGCGCCGGAATCGGCGCCGCCCTGGGCGGGATGCGTCCGATCGTCGAGATCATGACAATCAACTTCAGCCTCCTGGCGATGGACCAGATACTCAACAACGCCGCGACCCTGCGCCACATGTCCGGCGGGCAATTCCACGTTCCGCTCGTCGTCCGCGTAGCCACCGGCGGAGGCCGCCAGATGGCGGCGCAGCATTCGCACAGCTTGGAATGCTGGTACGCCCATATTCCCGGCATCAAGGTCCTGACGCCCGCAACGGTGGCGGACGCGTACGGAATGCTGCCGACCGCCCTTCGCGATCCCGATCCCGTGTTCATTTTCGAGCACGCGACTCTGTACGCCCTCGAGGGTGAAGTGGACGAGGCAGCGGAACCGGCGGACATTACGCGGGCGGCAGTGAGGCGTCCCGGCCACGACGTCACCCTCATCACATATGGAGGGACACTTGGCATGACCATGCAAGCAGCCGATCAACTCGCCAAAACCGGCGTCGAAGCCGAGGTGATCGACTTGCGCGTACTGCGCCCGCTGGATTCGCCGACGATTCTCAGCTCCGTGGCAAAGACGCACCGCGCGGTCATTATCGACGAGGCGTGGCGCACCGGAAGTTTCGCAGCGGAAATCAGCGCGCAGATCATGGAAAAGGCCTTCGACGATTTGGACGCGCCCGTGGCGCGCGTTTGCAGCGCCGAGGCGCCCATGCCGTACGCCAAGCATCTTGAAGCAGCCACGCTCCCCAGCGTGGCGGACGTCATCCGCACGGCACAGGAGATGATCCCTCGCCATGGCTGAATTCGTGATGCCGCAGCTCGGAGCTGACATGAACGCCGGCAAGCTGGTGGCGTGGCGCAAGAAGGTCGGCGACCAGGTTCAGCGGGGCGACATCATCGCCGACGTCGAAACGGACAAGGCCGACATCGAAGTGGAGGTATTTGCCACCGGCACGATCGAGAAGATTCTCGTTCAACCGGGAGAGAAGGTTCCCGTAGGAACGCCGCTCGCAATTATCAGCGAGGAGGGGAAACCATCAGCGGCCCCGCCTCCGCGCGCCGCCCGAAAACCCGCTGTTGCTCCCGCGCCGCCGACAGCTCCGGCCGCTGCGCACGCTACTCCTGCGCCTCCGCCCACAGTCAAGCCGGGCGCCCGCCGGCTGCACATTTCTCCCGTGGCGCGGAAGCTCGCGGCAGACCTCGGAATCGACACGTCCGCGATTTCCGGAACCGGTCCCGGAGGGCGGATCACGCTGGAGGATATCCAGCAGGCTGCCCAGGCCAAAGAGGCTGCACCGGCAGCAGAGGTGGCGCTGGACCGGCAGGCGCGCATGCGCCAAGCCATCGCCGCGGCGATGGCCAGATCAAAGCGCGAAATTCCACACTACTACTTGAGCACCACGATCGACATGAGCCGGGCCATGGCTTGGCTCGCGCAGGAAAATCTCAAGCGCTCGGTCGAGGACCGGCTTGTGTACGGCGTGCTTTTGCTCAAGGCGGTGGGGTTGGCCTTGCGCGAAGTCCCGGAGCTGAATTCGGTATGGACCGGTGGAAAGGCTGTGCCCAGTTCGGCCGTTCATGTGGGGGTAGCCATTTCCTTAAGAGGCGGCGGACTTGTCGCCCCGGCCCTGCATGATACGGATCGGCAAAGTCTCGGTGAACTAATGAAAAAATTCCGCGATCTCGTGCAGCGGGCGCGTGCCGGCTCCTTGCGGAGTTCGGAGTTGAGCGATCCGACGATCACCGTCACGAGTCTCGGAGAACGAGGCGTAGAAGCGGTATTCGGCATTATCTATCCTCCGCAGGTTGCGCTCGTGGGCTTTGGCAAGCTTGTCGAGCGTCCATGGTCGGTGGAGGGCCAGATCTCCTCGCGGCCAGTGATCACAGCCACGCTTTCGGGAGATCATCGCGTAAGCGATGGACATCGCGGAGCCGTCTTGCTTGCCGCCGTTGATCGATTGCTCCAGGAACCGGAGAAGCTATGACGAAAGGTGAAATCAAGGAAGTTATCCTCCGGGTTCTCGGACAGATCGCTCCCGAGGCCGACCTGTCGCAGGTCAAGCCCGATCGAAGAATCCGAGACCAGTTGGACATTGATTCCATGGACATGTTGAATTTTGTGATCGGAATTCACAAGGAGCTCCACGTGGACATCCCCGAGGCGGACTATCCGAAGCTAGCAACCGTGGACGGCTGCATCAACTATCTCGCCGCTCTTCGGGCCTCTCACTAGAACGCCTCGGCTTTCGCAGGAGGCGGCCATTCGTCGTTCCCCGGCCTGCCGATCCGCCTTTAGTGTTGATACTTCCCGATCAGTTCCGCCTGAGCAACGACGTGCCCCTTCATCGCCTGCTCGAGTTCACGCTTGGTAGCCAGGGGTTTGAGGTTTGTTCTGGAGTCGAGCGCGTAGAGCTTGAAGAAATATCGATGGGGCTTCCCCCGAGGTGGACAAGGTCCGTTATACCCAACCTTGCCGAAATCGTTGCGGCCCTGGCATGCGCCATTCCGCAATTCGCGGTCCTTGGGCACGCCCTCGGGCAGATCTCTCGTTCCAGGCGGAAGGTCATAGAGCACCCAATGGACCCAGGTTCCGGCGGGAGCATCGGGATCATCCACGATCAGGGCCAAACGTTCGGTACCGTCGGGCGGATCGTTCCAGCTAAGCGGAGGAGAAACGTCCGGCCCGTCGCACGTATACTTTTTCGGAATGGAGCCGCCGTTTCGAAACGCCTTCGTCACAATTTCAAATGCCATGGGAACTCCTTCTTACCTGCAAGCCCGCGGCGCTGCGCATTTCGCGCATCGAACTGCGGCAGGGACCGTACACCAGCGTAGATCGCAGGGCAGCTTCAGGCGGCCTCCGGTTCCGGTCCGTCGAGCAGCAATAGAGGCATCCCGATTTCTCGCTGCATGGGCCCCATCGCTCGCAGTTTCTTGAGTAGTTCCCGGCCTCCGAGGACGAGGCTCCCCGGCTGCTCGGACTTCAAGGCGTGAAACAGGCTCATTTCATCTTGCGGATCAACCTCGCGATATCGGACCTCGATGCCCTTGTCCTTCAGCAGGGATGTGACCTCGTCCCGCAGTGCGGAGAAGCGCTCGTGCTTGGCCGCCGCAAGGAGCACGGTGATCCCGTTTGTGCCGGGCTTCGCCAATTGTTCAGCGGCCATCACACTGCGTCTCGCGGCCGCCGACCCGTCGTAATATACGACGAGCCTTACGTCGTGAGGCAACCGCTCTTCGGAGATCAAGAGCACGGGAACGCCGCTGGTTAGAACCCCGGTCGCCGTGGATCCCATGCGAATCAGCGGCCCGAAGGACCACCCGACAGTCCCCATGGCAAGCAGGTCGGCCTCCGTCGCAGCGGCCAAAATCGCCGATGTCACCGGACCGCGCACCGTTCGAAACGTCCATCGCACTCGCAAGCGCTCTGCCGCGGCTCCCAGTGCCTTCCGGGCTTGCTCCGATTGGGCTCTCAATCTCGACTCCATGGTGGCCCGGCTGAGCGGCGCTTCCGTCGCCGACGGATAGAGAAGTTCGCGGGCGCCGGGACACTCCGCCAGCCGCAGCAGTTCCACGTCTTCGACGAATAGCCCCGAAAGCTCCGCTTCCAGCCTGGCCGCGAGTTCCACGGCCGCCTCAACCGCCGCCAGACTGTGAGAAGAGGCGTCGAGCGCCACCAGAATCCGGCGAATCGAGCGGATACGGTCGGAATCGGTCACGATTCAGTCTCCATCCTCATTTTCCGCGCCAGGGCCAGCCGCCTGTCTGCGAGCTCAATCAAGCGCGCCTCGACCTTTTGGTTTACCGTTCCTTCGGCAAATTTTCCGGATGGATCGCGCTCGCCCGCCGGCACTCCCGTTAGAACTTCAATCCCCTGGTCAATCGTTTCGACGGCGTAAATCTGGAACTCGCCCTTCCGCACGGCATCGACCACCTCATGTTTGAGCATCAGATGGCGGACGTTGGAGGCGGGAATGAGCACCCCTTGCCCCTTCATATTCCCCCGCGCCTGGCATAGGTCGAAGAAACCTTCGATCTTTTCGTTGACGCCGCCGATTGCCTGGATCTCTCCGTGCTGGTTGACGGATCCGGTCACCGCCAGCGACTGCTTGATCGGCAGGCCCGAAAGCGCGGAGAGCAGCGCGTAGAGCTCCGCCGACGATGCGCTGTCACCCTCGACCAGGCCGTACGCTTGCTCGAAAACCAGACTCGCGGAAAGCGAGAGCGGATGGTTCGTCGCGTAGCGCGCCCCTAGGAACCCGGAAAGGATCAGGACTCCTTTCGAGTGGATGGGGCCGCTGAGTTCCACTTCCCGCTCGATGTCGATCACTTCGCCCTTGCCCAGCCGCACGCGCGCGGTGATCCGGCTGGGATGCCCGAACGCGAAATTCCCGAGGTCCATCACGGAGAGCCCGTTCACCTGGCCGACTTTCTCCCCCCGCGTGTCGATCAACAGCGTTCCGCGCAATGTTTCTTCCAGCAACCGGTCCCGCACGCGATCCGCGCGATGAATTTGGGCATCAATCGCATGCTGAACATCTTCCGCGCTGACAACCGACCGAGCAGCCTCGCGGGCCCGGTAGTCCGATTCGCGCAGCAGGTCGGCAAGAGTCCGGCGGTGAGTCAGCAACTTCTGCGAATCTCCGGCCTTGCGGGAACACTGTTCGATCACGCGTCCCACCGCCCCGGTGTCCAACGGAAGAAGTCCTTCCTGGCGCGCGATGGTGCCGATCAGACGCGCATACAGCACGTTCGTCTCGGAGTTCCGTTCCATATGCTCCTCGAAATCCGCGCCCACTTTGAACAGCTCGTTGAATTCGGAATCGTACGCGCAAAGCAAATAGTAGAGCATCCGTTCGCCGACCAGGGCGACCTTGACGTTGAGCGGAATCGGCTGCGGCTCGAGCGAGACCGTGCTGACCAGGCTCAGCATCTGGCCGAGCGACTCGATGCGAATCTGCGACGATCGCAGGGTGCGCTTCAGTGCGTCCCAGGCGAACGGCTGCAACAGCAGCTTGTAGGCGTCGAGAATCAGGTATCCGCCGTTCGCTTGATGCAGCGCGCCCGGACGGATCAGGTTGAAGTCGGTCGAGACCGCGCCCAGATGCGCCATGTATTCCACCGCACCGATGATGTTTTGATAGGTCGGGTGGTCTTCGTAGACCACGGGGGCGCCATCGTTGGCGCTGTGGTCCACCAGCACGTTCACTTGATAGCGCCGAAAGAACGCAGCGCCTTTGGCCCCGTAAGGCGAGGACACCCCCATCAGCGCGGCAAGCGGGCTTTCTTCCGGCGCGAGGAATTCATCGACGTGCTCCGTGATGTCTTCCTGGACGTCGTTTAGAAATTTCACGACGTCCTCTAAGTCCACGTATTTCTTGCGGAGCTCATCGATCAAGTGTCCCACCGCAAAGATGGCCACTTCGTGGTTCAGCTCCCGAACCTTTTCCCGCCCTTCCTGCGCCAGTTTCGGCATTTGCCGCAAAGCAGCCTGAAGCTTTTCCTGCAGATCGCCGATCGCAGCTTGAATCCGCTGGTGTTCCGATTCCGGCAATTTCTCGAATTCCTCCGGACTGACTACCTCGCCCCTTCGCATCGGGGCGAGAGCTATGCCGGTGGGAGTTCGTATAACGGCAATGTCCTTCTCATTGGCCTGGCGCTGGATTTCTTCAAACACTTTCTCTTGCCGCTCCTTCACCTCCTGCTCGATGGCGTGTTTGCGCGCTGTGTAACTCTCGCTTTCGAATGCCGACGGAATCACCGATCGCAAGTTGTCCACCAGCCCGCGCATGTCTTCGCGGAGTTTCGTACCGCAGCCCGGCGGAAGCTTGAGTGCGCGGGGCGATTCCGGGTCGTCGAAGTTGTTGACGTAGCACCATTCATCGGGCGTTGGCTCGGTGGCCGCTCTCTTTTCGAGAAAGTTCCGCACGGTGTCGAATTTCCCCATGCCCGCCGGCCCCAGCAGAAAGAGATTGAATCCCGCTCTCTGGATCCCAATTCCGAATTGCACCGCCTGAAGGGCTCGGTCCTGGCCGACAAAATCGGTAAGGTCCTCGAGCTCCGCGGTCGTGGCGAACTTGAACTGCGAGAGATCGCAAAGCCGATACAACTGTTCCGCTGGCAAGGCCTTTAGCTCAGTCGTTTTGGCCACGGCACCGATTCTCCTCTCTCATTCCCCCCTCGTAACCGCCGGATGCTCTCATTCACCCCCATTCTGGCCCCCGGACACACTTCCGCCTGTGACTGGCGTCACTTCGCGCCGTGACGGTGTTCACAGCTACGACGCTCGCGACCGCTACCACAAGCCTGCGATCTTGATGCGCACGAAGGCACTTCGTGGGAATTGACTGAATTTATCTGGGCACGCGCCCCTGCTAACAACGCCCGGTCTCGCGGCGCACTAAGCCCCCGGAGCGTTCATGCGCGCGTGGAAGCCTTGGCCCTAGATTGAACCGCCGGCGTCAGGTGTTGAGCGAACCACTCCGCAGCCAGCCGCGCTACTTCCTCGAGCGTACCCGGCTCCTCGAACAGGTGAGTTGCGCCCGGAACGATGATCAGTTTCTTTTCCGGGCAGCGCAGCTGCGCCAAAGCGTCTTGGTTCATGGCGATCACCGGCGTGTCGTCCCCGCCGACGATCAGCAGTGTCGCAGCCCGAACAGATCCGAGCGCCTCTTCCGCGAGATCCGGCCTGCCTCCGCGGGACACGACGGCAGCCACCGCATCCGGAAGTTCGGCGGCGGCCACGAGCGCCGCGGCAGCCCCGGTGCTGGCCCCGAAATAGCCGATTTTGAGGGCTCGCGTGTCGGGCCTGCGCTGAACCCACTCTGTCGCGCCGGCCAATCGCTTTGCCAGGAAGGGTATGTTGAAACGAAGCTCCGCGTTGTATTGATCGATCGATTCTTCCTGGCTGGTCAAGAGATCAAACAGCAGAGTCGCGATGCCCTTCGACTGCAGCACTTGCGCAACGTAGCGGTTTCGAGGGCTGTGGCGGCTGCTGCCGCTCCCGTGCGCAAAAAGGACGATCCCGGCAGCCTCTTCTGGGAATCCCAGAGTGCCTTCCAGCGTTACCCTGCCCGCCTCGATCGAAACCTCGCTCTCAATTCCATCCTGTTTGGACTTACGACCCGGAATCACGGTAAAGCTCCTTTCTCCGAGCCTGTCGTCTTGCTAGGTCGCTTTCTGAACGGCCGGCCCGGCGTTCCGCTGCAGAAGGCCCGCCACTTCCTCGTCCGGTACTTGCGAGAAATCACCGTAAAATTGGCCGATGGCAAAAAACGATTCGGGCATGTACAGGCACACCAATTCATCCACCTCATGTTGGAGACGATTGCACGTTGAAACGGGAGCCACCGGTACCGCCACCACGATGCGCGCCGGCTTCAATTGCCGCAGTGCTCGGATGGCCGCCCGCATGCTGGAACCCGTGGCGATGCCGTCGTCCACGAGAATCGCGGTCAGCCCCTCCATCTTGAGTGGCGGCCGGCTCCCTCGAAAGATGCGCTCGCGCCGCTCCAGTTCCTTTTTCACAGCCTGAGTCGTCTGCTCGATTTGCTGCTCGGAAATGCCGACCGACTCGACGATCTGTTGGTCGAGCACGCGCACGTCACCGCTCGCGACTGCGCCGAATGCAAGCTCTTCTTGTCCTGGCACGCCCAGCTTCCGCGACAAGAACACATCCAGCGGAGCCTCCAGCACCTTGGCCACCTCGAAGGCCACCGGAACGCCCCCGCGCGGAATCCCCAGCACGATCACGTCTTTGCGCTTCGCGTAGGCAGCGAGCCGTGCCGCCAGCCTCCGGCCGGCGTCCGCTCGATCGTCAAATACGATTGATCCGCTAAAAATGCCCACGGCCATCCTCGCCCTGAAGCTGATGCCGCGTTCGCAAATTTTCCCCTGCCTGCGGCATCAGTGATACACGGACGGAAACGCCTACGCGCTCGCCACCCGGATTGCCGGGCGGGCTCGAGTGGCCCTGGAGATTTCCGCAAGAGTTTTCGCCACTTCCGCGGCGGAAGCATGCAACGCGATATCGGCTTGCGCGATCATGCCGATGCATCGCCCTTCCTTGTCGACCACCGGAAGTCTCCGGATCTGGTGTCGTTGCATCAACTCTTCGCAATCGTCCAGCGTGTTTTCCGGCGCGCACGTGATCGGGCTGCGGGTCATCACGTCGGCGATCTTTGTGGTTTCTGCGAGCTTTGCATCCGCCACCACCGCACAGCACAAATCGCGGTCGGTCACGATGCCTTCCAGTATTCGATTCACGGAGTCCGAGACGACCGGAAGAGCCCCGACTCCGGACACTTTCATCGTCTTCGCCGCTGCTTGCGCCGTATCGGACGGCGTGCAGTAAAAAATCTCTTTCGACATCGCCTCTTTCACCAACATGACGGTTCTCCTTTCTCAACGAATGCGGCACTCACTTTCCGCAGCGTCTCGCCTCAGTCGCCTGAGTATTTTTCTTCACTGTATCTCTAAGCCATACGCGCCGCGCTCGCAGTGTCGCGAGTCACGCTTGGGAGTGACGCGTATCACACCGCCATCGGCGACAAGCGGCTAACCTTGTGCCAGCCGTGGGCCGGCATCGGCAGCAAGCGCCGGTCCGGGAGATGTGTGTTGATTTCCGGTGAAGCGATGATAGCGACCGCGAGGAAAACGGCTCACCGAGTGGCCGCTCGTAGGCGCAGGCCGGCCCGCGCGCGTCAAGCCGCGAAACGCACGTTTTACTCCCACCGCCTGCGGATCCGCTTGGCATCGAAGAAGGAAACGGAGATCTTCAAGTGGTTCCTGGCATGCCTCCTTTTCGGAAAACCCATTCAGACGGACATTGCCGAGCGCGCTTATCGCGAGCTGGTGGCCGCCCGCCTCACCAGCCCCGACGCCATCCTCCGCGCCGGATGGGACAACCTCGTGCGCCTGCTGGATCGCGCTCACTACGTGCGATACGACTTCTCCACCGCGACCAAGCTTCTCGAAGTCAGCCGCGAACTCAAGCGCCGTTACGGCACACTGACCAATCTGCTCGCCGCCGCGAAAACGCCCTCTGAGCTTTCCGCGCGGCTGCAGGAGATCAAGCACATCGGCCCGGTTACCGCGCGCATTTTCCTGCGCGAAGTTCGCCCCATCTGGTTCCGGCGCCGAGCATCGCCATGACGAACGCGCGGCCAATCACGTTGCGCAAGTCGGTCGCGCGCGTCGCGGCGCCGCCTGCCCGAAAGAAGCGAGGCTCGCCGCCCGCGCCCTCTACTCGCTCACCTGTTGGGCAGCTCGGGAATCTTGTACTTGTCTCGCGAGAAATGAGCGGGCGACTGAGCAACAAATCTTTCGCCGAAAAGAAGCGCATCTTGAAGGCGGCGGGATTCCCAATTCCGAAGGAGATTGCAGAATCAGACGAGTGGGCAATGAAGGAAATCAAGGCTAGAACGGATTCAATGGCGG
>DATLWP010000114.1:0-1908 GCA_035576265.1 Candidatus Polarisedimenticolia bacterium | reverse complement strand
GAATTCGGCGAGCGGGCCGACTTCAAAGGTCGGGAACAGGGCCGAGAAGTCGCTGGCGCATGGCTCGCGCTTGGCGTTCCGGGCATCTGGCATCTGGCTTCTCCTCTCTGTGCAAGATCCCCACAAGATAATGATGCCCGTCAAAACCCAGCGCGGCGTTGACGCAGATCAATCGCGGAGTGGGATCAGAGCGTGGGCCGCAGGAGCGCCGCAGCGCCGGGCTTGGGTCGGCGCTCATCCGCCTCTTTACGAAAAGCTTCACACAGGGAGCCTCGCCGCCGCCGTCCTGCCTTGGCCGAATATGCCCACTCTTTGGCCAATCGGCCGTCTTGGACATCCGCGCGCGTAGTGCAACGCTATTGCGCGGCGATCATGATTGATAGGCGCGCCGAGCGCGGAGGGGAGTCCAAATAGGTCCAATGCGCGTCCAAATAGCCAAGCGCGTCGCGAATTGATCGTTGGGGCCCTAGCGCTATACGGCAGCCAGTCTCGGCTAGATAGGAATGACCGTCGTAACGGCGGAAGGACTCGCGAAGGCTAGTAGGCTTCTGCACGCGGCCACGTCGCTCTGAATGTTCGGCATCGTGCAGACTGATCAAGGAGGCTTCGGTAATCTTCGATGGTGCAATCTTCAGTAAGTGAGGCGCAAGAAGTGGGCCTGATCATGGAATCCCAAGCCGCGCTCATCGTGTTCGCCGGCCGCGCAGGCGATCGAAATAATCGCGCCATGGCTGGATCTCGCGTGCTTGGGCGCGCCCTTGGCGCAGCGACCGGCCTCGTCGAACATGTGGTGGGATCGCCCGAACCCGCTTTAGCGACCGCTTGGCCTGCAGAATTGGAGGCGGCGCGGGCGGGCTTGACGGAATTGCAGGGCGCGATCGAGGCCGCGCTGCGCCAGGCCAGACGCCCCATCGGCGCGATTGGCCGCTGTGCTGCAGCATTGGCCACGCTCCCAGTGATTGCGCGCGCGCGGCCGGACGCGATGGTGGTGTGGTTCGATGCGCACGGAGACAGCAACCTCCCCGAGAACTCCCCGACCGGCTATCTCGGCGGCATGGTGCTGACGGGCGCTGCCGGTTGTTGGAGAACCGGCCTTGGCGACGAACTTGATCTTTCGAACGTGGTTTTGGTCGGATCGCGCGACCTCGATGATTACGAGCGCCAGCTGATCGAAGAAGGCGTCATCCGGCTCATTGCGCCGGGTCCGGATCTCGGCGCGCGGCTGCAGAAGGCATTGCAGGGTCGTCCGGCTTACATCCACATCGATTGCGACGTGCTCGAGCCGGGCATTGTGCCTTTCGAACTTCCGGTAAGCGGGGGGCTTACGCTCGCGGACCTCAGCGAAGCGTGCGCAGCCCTTTCTGAAGGCGAAGTCGTGGGCCTTGAAATCGCGGAATACGAAGCCAGCTGGGCCGACGGAGCGCCCGGCGATCCCAATCAGTTAGTGGCGGCGCTTGCACCATTGCTGACAGTGCTGACGACATAGATCGAATTCCTACTTTCGATCGACAGCAAAGCCTCACCGGGCGAGTTGTGACTTGCCTCTCCGGATGCTGAGGCGAAGACGCTGGGGCCTCTTTGGGCGGCCGAACGATGTGCGAACGCACGGGCGGCTTTTGGACGGACGATTTTGTCCCTTTCCATCCCTCTGTGACAATCCGGCATGAAAAGATTGGCGCCTGCGCAATCCTGAGAACGCCCCCAGGTTAACGCCGTGGCGGAGAGGAAGTCTGCCGTGCAGGCATCCGACGGGTTCCGAGCGGGTCCGATAATCCTCGATATTACAGAGGCATACGGCTCCTTATCGTCCGGCTCGATCTATTGAGCGTCAACCAGTTCTGCGTCATATTGTGGGACGGGACGTGGGACCGTGGAGGGGCCGAAAACGCCGCGTGTCGCCTTCAATCA
>DATLWP010000113.1:0-3233 GCA_035576265.1 Candidatus Polarisedimenticolia bacterium | reverse complement strand
GGAGCCGATGACGGACGATCCATTTGGCGCGACCAGAGCCGCGACGCTGACCGCGAAGGAACGGCCGGCAATTGACAGAATCCTCGAGAGCGAGCGCGATTCGCACCTCGCGGAATGCCTGGCTGAATTGCCCATGAATTATCGCGAGGTGCTCTCGCTGCGATTTGAAGAGGAGATGAAGCTCGGAGAGATCGCCGTGGTTCTGGACGCGCCGCTTTCGACCGTGAAGACGCGCTTGCGGCGAGGGCTCGAATTGTTGCGCGCCGGATTGGAATCGTCCTATCCGGGGAAGCTCTGGACAGGAGACTGAATATGTGGGAGTGCGATGAAATCCGCGAATTGCTTTCGCTCGCCGTGGCAGGAGGGCTCGATGCGGAGTCTGAGCATCGCGTCGCGCTGCACACGAACGAGTGCGCGGCGTGCGCGGCCGAGCTCGAAAACTGGCAGCTTCTCGCTGGCAGGCTACGCAGAATCCCGACGCCCCGGCCGTCGGCAGGAATCGTCGAAAGGGCGCGAGCGCGCGCGGAGCTCGCGTTTGCCGAAGAGGCGGAGCGCCGGAGGAACCGCAGCGTCCTGATTCTGGCGACCGGGATGGCGTGGGCGACCATCTTGGTGAGCTGGCCGATCGTGCAGATTCTGACCCGCTGGCTGCAAGTGTTGTGGTTCCCGACACGCGTGCCGGAAGCGTGGCACGTGTTTGGCGGAATCACCGCAGCCAGCTGGTTCGCCGGGGTTGTGGCGGCGGTGGCGCTGGCGTGGCATGGGAGGCGAGAGAGGAGACTCGCATGAGCAAATTTCAAGAAGTGCTGGGTGTGATTCCGCGCGCGGCGAAAGCGGTGGCGGCCATTATCTCAGTCGGCTTGGCGGCATTAATCCTCCACCTCGCTTTCTACCCGCCGCGGGGCAGCGGGCACTTGTCGGCGACGGGGAAAGTGGTCCTGCCCGTTCTCGCGTTCGCCATTACATTCACGGGCATAATGCTCTTCGGCTATATATACGGCGATGCGAAGCGCCGCGGCATGCGCTACGTCCTGTGGACGCTGCTCGCTTTCTTCGTTCCTTACGCGATCGGCATCATTCTCTACTTCATCCTGCGAGAGCCGCTGCCGTCGAGCTGTCCGACGTGCAGGGCGACTGTGCTTTCAAAGTACACGTTCTGTCCGAGTTGTGGCACCCCCGTGCGGCCGGTATGTCCGCAGTGCGGCAAGCGGGTCGAGATCGGCTGGAGCAACTGCGGCAATTGCGGCACAAAGCTACCGGACGTTCCGCCACGAGCCGCTTGACGTAGCACGACCCGGGGGTGCGAATCGTTCCGATGCGGGCCAGGCCGTGATTTCGAATCAGAGGTGCGGTGAAACGCGTCGCGATGCGACAAGGTCTGCGTCGGTGGGATGAACGCGTTGAGGCGAGGGCAGCGGAAGCGTATGATGCACGCGAGTAAAAGAACGAGATCGGAAGTGCCAGATCAACTTTGAGGGGACCAAGTGTCACAATCCGTTAGGACGAGGGCACGAGAACTCGTGATGATCGGCTTGATGCTTCTGACCTTTATCCCAATTGCCTCGGCGCAAACGCCGTGGGCGACGCTCGATGCGCCGCCATCGGGAATCGCGCCTCCCGGCGATGTTCTTCGTCCAGGCCACCTCGGCCGCCAAGTCGCACACGTCGAACTCATTATGCATTTCTATCACGACCTCATTGGACTGGAACTTCGCGGCAAGCGCGACCAGCCACGTCCATTTGGAATGAATCGCGGGTTGCAGGAAGTTGCGGAGCTGGCCCAAGGCGTGTCGAACCCCTACCTTCAGGCGAGCCGCGTCGCGCTGCTTCCGATTCCAGGGACCGCAGCGGCGCCGGACGGTCCTGAAATGACCATTGAGGCTATCGAAATCACAGGTATCCCGTCTTACCCTTTCCATCCGGCTTTGACCGATCCCGGCGCGTCCTACCTGAAGCTCTTCGTCAGCGACCTGGACAAAACGCTGGCCGTGCTGAAATCAGAGCGCGTGCCTGTGATTACTCCCGGCGGAGGCCCCGTCGAGCTGTCCAGTTGGCCGGGAATGAGCGGCAAAATCCGCGCGGTGATGGTGCGCGATCCCGACGGTTACCCGGTGGAGTTGATCGAGCAGACGCCCGCCCCGGCGACGACGGCCGCGCCGGGCAGCAAGGTCTTCGGTGCGCGCGTCACCGTGGTTGTCGACAATCTCGAAAGCACGTGCCGTTTGTACCAGAGGCTGGTTGGACCGGACTTCAAGTTTTGGGTGAGCCCGGCGTGGATGGGCGACAATTCCTACGAGAAATTGACCGGCATACGCAGCCGGTTCCGGCTGGCGATGGCGGTGGTTCCCGGCTCTCCGGTGATCATGGAGCTCATCGAGTACAAGAACCACAGCAAGCAGTTCAAACATCCCTACTTTCAAGATCCCGGCGCAGCGCATTTCTTGTTCATGGCGAAAGACGACGACGTGATCATGCAGCGGCTGAAGGCCGCCCGTCTGCACACGCTGAGCAAGTCGGACGCGCCGGTTTTCATCGCTCCGACGACGCGCATGTTCTTCGTGCCGGATGCCCAGGGGTTCTGGCTGGAGTTCATGGACCACGACGTAAAAAAGGACCCGACGGCAAAATAGCGGCCGAGCCGTTTCGGGCACGTTACTGCCGACGGAAGAAGTACCGTCAGGCTTCTCGATCTCTGAACAGATCCACGAGGCACTGGTATACGTTCTTGACGGCTCGGAAGAACTCGTCAATTCCCGCGGTTTCGCGGGTTACTTCGTGGGCGGCCAAGTCCGTCGTTATTGCCTGGCTGAGCTGGGTGGCGCGGCGAATGCGCTCGGAGGTGATCAACGGAAGCACCGTCTGCGGATCGTGCTTTTGCAGTTGGCGCTCCTGCCATTCTTGAACGGCCCACGCGGTCTTGCGCACGTAATCCACCGCGTCGCGGAACTCCATTAGTATGCGGAGGTCTACGCTACCCGACTGAATAGCCTTTTCAACTTTGACAAGCTCGGCGCTGGTTTTCTTGAGCTGAAAATTTACGCCCCAAAAAGTCTCACTGGGAATCAACAGCTTGACTGCAATGCCCAACACCTTGCCTTCTTTCGATCGGCGAGTACCAACCACACGCGCCCGAAACGCTTCGCCGGAAAGTAGATTGGTTAACTCGAGTTGGCTGCCAACGCTAGGGTACGTTTTCATGTCCAGCAGACCACCTTGGGCGTTTACCTCCGTGG
>DATLWP010000112.1:0-6825 GCA_035576265.1 Candidatus Polarisedimenticolia bacterium | reverse complement strand
CCGAGCCGCCGTAGCCGAGATTCTTTCCCGTGGAGATCGTCCAGAGGGGAATCTTGTAAGCGTTGGCGACCTGGACGACCTTCTGGACTTGCTCGACCGTGTCGGGCGCGACCGCGGCAGAGGGAACCGGGTCCTCCGATTCGTGCCAGAACGGAGAATAGGAGTCGCGATAGGTGTCCAGGTCATCCTCGGATGTGAGCACCCAATCCTTGCCGACGGCTACGGCAAATTGCTTGAGCGCGTCGGCGAAATCTTTGCTCTTCACGCCGGGCGGAAGTCGCATCCGGTTCTCCTGTTCTTCGAAGTAACCGACCGGCAAGCGTCGCTCCTCAGAGCAAAGCCCATCGCGCGCGGCCGGACGCTAGTGTTTGTTGTTGCGGGTGAGGTACGCGACGATGGCGTCCAGGTCGGCATCGCTGATCTCGGTCTTCCTAAAGATCGGCATATAAAAGACTCCGTGGCGGACCGGCGTCTTGATCAGCGGGCCTGTCAGGTCGGTGCGCTCCTCGAGTACGGCCGGCTTCTGGCCGCGCGCCGCGAGCGCGATGGTGCCGGGCTTGTCGTTGCCCGGACCGTGGCACGGGAAGCACCACTTCTGGTAGACGCGATGCCCTCTCTCGATCTGCGATTCATTCGGCGCCGCGACCACCTGCAGCGCAGTAAACATACCCAACACGAGGAGGAAGATTGTCCGAGCGAATTTCATGTGCTTGCCTTTCTCATGCGCTTGGGCCAGATCCCGCTCTTCCCGGGCGCAAGGATGCCGTTCGGATCGACCGCGTCCTTCACAGTCTCGTTGAAGCGCAGCAGCGCGTGGTTGTTGAAGGAATACGCTTTCGCAATGTCGTCCATGAAAGCAATATGTGTGCGATATTCGCCCCACCCGTGATCGGCCGCAATCTTGATGAGACGCCGGAAGATTTCGCGGTTGCGCCGGTTCTTCTCGATGTCGTGCTCGATGGGCAGAAAGTAGATGATGACGAAGGCCCGCGAGAAGAACGACCAGATCGGAAATCCCGGAGGAGCGGCGGAAGGTGAGCCCATATCCCTATACGCCTGCTCGAAGACGTCCTGAGCCTGAATCACCGCCTCGCCGGTCATCGGAATAATCGGAGAAAACCACATGTGCCCCTGGCTCCGCGGTCCGCCGATAGAAAATGTGGTGAGGCTTGGAATGCCGAGGGGCACCGGATTGGCAATCTTCGCCAACTGCTGGGAATCGAGCGGAAACCGGTACGAAGCACCGTCCTGAAACTTGGCGCCAGGAATCGCGGAGAACTTTTCCTTGGCGTATTCCCATTGTGCAGCGATCACCTTCGCCGGCCCGTAAAACGGAAGATCGATGCTCCAGTAGCCGAGGTCCTTTTGGGCCGCATATTGTTCCATGCTTCGCGTCGAGCCGCCGAGGCCTACACTCGTATCCCCCGCATTCGCATTCTGAAATGAGGACGTTTTCAAGACGCTCGTCGTACCGTTGACGAGCCCGGAGTTGGCGAGGGCCGCAAAGATTTCGACCATCGCGTGGATGTCGTCGCGTTTGGGAACCGACACGGTTCCCGAAAGATAGGCTTCCGGCTCCGGCAAAAGCCAGAAACCCATCTTGGTGACGACTCCGAAGTTGGATTGCGAGAAGATCCCATCCACGAATGGGCCGAAGCCGTATTTGTATTGCTGCCACGTCTTCGAGCCCGGCAACGCGCCCATGCCGGTGCGCACGATCTCCCCGTTGGCCAGCACGACTTCCATTCCGCAGTGCGCGTCGAAATGATCGCGCAAGGGTGTGTAACCCCCGCCCCGATCGAGTGCGTTGCCGACCAAACTGCCCCAGCCTGGGTCGGGAGGGTCGATCCAGACTTTCAGCTTTCGCTCCTGAATATAACGATAGAGATCGAAGTAGCTGACGCCGGGCTCGACTAGCGCATAGTGATTCTTGTCATTGACCTCCAGAATCCGGTCCATGCGCTTCAGGTCGAGCACGATGGTGCCGGATAGCTTTGGCGCGGAACCTCCGTAGCCGAGATTCTTCCCCGTGGAGATCGTCCAGAGCGGAATCTTGTACGCGTTGGCGACCTTGACGACCTTCTGGACCTGCTCGACTGTGTCCGGCGCGACCGCGGCGGAAGGAACCGGGTCCTCCGGTTCATGCCAGAACGGAGAATACGAGTCGCGATAGAGGTTCGCGTCCCCCTCAGAACTGAACACCCATTCCTTGCCAACCGCTTCTTCGAATTGACGGAGCGCGTCGGAGAAGTCTTTGCTGCTTACGCCGGGTGGAATCCTCATCAGTGCCCCCAACGAATGGTCAGTGAAATTTATTCAACTCCGAAAGCGAGCAACACGTTCCCGGGCCCTGTGCCGAAGGATGCATACCCCGAGCCCACGTAAAGCATTCCTCCTGCGACGACCGCGCCCGGGCCACCCATGGCACCGCCCTTCGCCTTCACGCCATTGACGGTGGGGAACTCGTGCGCGGTGTCAGCTTCCCAAAGGATGCGGCCGTCCTTGGTTGAGAGCGCGTGCAGCTTCCCGTCCCAGCCGCCGACAAACGCGACGCCCGGAATGGCGGTGACCGCCGCCGCTTGTCCCTTGGTGACTCCGACCATGCCGGGTGCGACGATCGGTGTGAACCAAATCTTCTTCCCGTCTTTCAGCTGAAGCGCAGCCATCCCTCCTTCGGTGATTGCGAAGTAGGCATACTGCTGGTCGGCCGCCCCGCCGAATACGATCGCACCTTGAGGATTGGGGCGCTTGGTGGCGAGGTTGACCTTCCACAGCAGCGCGCCGTTGCGATCCGGATCGAACGCCCATACCACGCCGCTCTTCTGCGGGATCACCAGAACGCGCCGGCCGCCGGGCAACGTTCGTAGCATTGCGGAAGCGCCGAAATCATAGTCCGGGCCCAGCACGCCCTCGGGGCATGCGAGGGTTTTCGCAGTCGGACCACAATTGGCGAGCCACACGTCGTTCTCAGTGCCCTGGAAGCTCCAGCGAATCTTTCCCGTGCTGATATCGAGCGCCAGGATGGCGTCCGTGGTCTCGGCAGCCGGCTCAGTGTAGGCATCACCCGTGCCCACATAGACCGCTCCGGCTCTGAGGTCGACGGTGGGAGTAGTCCACACTGATCCGCCCGCAGGGGCATAGAGTTGCATGCCATTCCAGTTTTTCTTCGTGGGCTTGGGAGTTTCGGGAATCGTGTACGTCTTCCAGATTTGACGGCCGGTGTTCGCATCGAGCGCCAGCACGATCCCGCGAGCCGAGCAGCAGGGATAGAGGTCGTTGGACGAAACGCTTTCTTCCGTCGTGGCAACCGGAACATAGAGACGTCCGGCCACCAGAGCGGGCCCGCCCGTGATCTGGACCATCGGGTGATCGTCGGCGTGCACTGTCCAGAGCAATTTCCCTGTGGACGCATCCACGGCGTAGACGTTGGCCTTCAGATCGCCAAAGTAGATGGCGTACTTGGTCGAGCCCTGACCTCGCACGGGGCCCACGGTGATGGCCGTGCGTACGGCAGCCTGAGCTTTATACGACCAGTAGACGCATCCGCTTGCGGCATTCAGGGAATAAACGTAGCCGGTGTCGTTGCCGATGAAGAGGTGACCGGCCACAACGGTCGGCTGGCCCCATACCGACGACGCCCCGGGGAAACCGAATGCCCACTTCAGCTTTAGGTGAGGCACCTGTTCCGCGGTTAGCCCCGCTTGGCTGGGTGGTTGAAAGCGGTTGTTGGCAGGCCCCGCGCCCCATCCGTTCCACGAGGGCCCGCTCAGCGGGCCGGCCATCGCCGGCTCTCCGGCACAATGATTCGACATGTTTCTGGCGTCGCCAATGTCGCTGCTGCCCACGGGACTCCCGCTTAGATACAACGCCACGGAGCGCCTCTGATCATCCGTCAAATCCTGCCCTTGTACTCTCATGACGCCGTTGTTGAGGACCTCATAGATCGTTTCGGGTGAGAGCTTACGCAAGGACGGAATATCTGGCGCGCGCTGCGCGGAGACACCTGTGTACACGTGGCACGAAGCGCAGCTGCGGCCGAATACGATCTGGCCCTCGAGGCCACTCACGCCGGGCAGGTCTGCCGGCATTTCCAGCGAGGCGGCACCGCCCGGCTCTCTCGCGCCGGGTTCCTGCTGTGCGCGGGCCGGAACAGCGGCCAGCAGTGCGATCGCTCCCACTACGACTCCGAAGCCGTTCAACAATTTCATTCATTCCTCCCAATGGATTCCTGCTCTTGGTGCGCGGCGCATCCTTACAGGCACTTGTAGACCGCTTCGATCAGGCGGCGTGCGCGCGGCCCGTTGTCGTGGCGCGCGTGCCACTTGTTCATTCCGTACGAGAAGCCGAGCTTGGCTTCCATATCGCCCATGCCGAGCGAGCCGCCGATGCCGTGATGTCCGAACGCCTTGGGATTCGGGCCCATCCAGACCACAGTGGGCGTATTGAGGATGAGTCCGAGAGCCTGATGATACGGTCGGCCCATCATGACCTCGGGCAGGCAGTGCTGTTCCGTGATCATCTGCCGGACGGCTTTCTCCGACATCACGCGAATGCCACCCACTTCACCGCCGCGAGCGACGGCGCCGTACAACCTGGCGACCGCTCGCGCGTTGCCGTGGCCGTTGCCGCTGGGAATCTCCGTCACCTTCCATTCATGCGAGTTGAGCACCGTGGCGCGGTCGGCGATGGGCCATTCGTTCCAGGCTTGCGCCAGCATGCTTTTGGGGGCATCGCTCGTCGAGGCAAAGAGCGTGCCTTCGATGGCCGGAATCACCTCGGCGCAACGGGCCTCGTCCGCCTTCGAGAGGCCGCCGATCTGATAGTCGAGGCCGAGCGGACGAGCGATTTCCTCGCGGAAGAAGTTGCCGAGAGTCTTGCCGGTGACGCGGCGGATAATCTCGCCAAGGATGAAGCCCTGATTGTGGATGTGATAGCCGGACTGCGTGCCGGGTTCCCAAAGAGGCTTCTGCCGGGCGAGCGAGTTGACGATCACATCCCAGTCGAAAATCGAGCCGGGCGGCAAATTTTCCGAGCACACGGCCAGACCAGCGCGGTGATCGAGTGCGTAGCGGACGGGGATTTTCTCTTTCCCTGCTTGGGCGAACTCTGGCCAGTAGCGCGCGATGGGCGCGTCCAGCTCGACGAGCCCGCGATCCAGCAGCACGTTGAAGGTGATGGCGGAGACACCCTTGGCGACCGACATCATGCAAACGATCGTGTTGCGCTCCCAGGGCTTCGTACAGGCTTTGTCCTGCCATCCTCCCCAAAGATCCACGACGGGGACTCCGTCGGCCACAACCGACACGCAGGAGCCAATTTCTTCCTCGACACGAAAATTGGTCTCAAACGCCTCGCGCACCCGGGCGAATTTCGGGTCACAAAAGCCATCGATCGAAAATTCCTGGCTGCCGTTGCGAACTACACTTTGCGTTGTAACCATCACGAACTTCCTCCGTCCACGAGATGTCCTCGGCTCTGTAGATCGACCCTCTCTTCACATCTCCGGCGTCTTTCAAAATCTTGGCAACAAAATTCCGGAGCTCTTTCGGTCCGGGGAAAAAGGGCACTTTCAGTCTGCAGAAAACCGCCAGTTATGCGCGTCCCGGATAATCCATCCGACCGTCGGATCGGGAAAGTGCGTGCCCACCAGCAATGCCTTTCGGTTCTCGTAGCGTGACAAGAACGCCCGCCGCGTCTGGCACGCTAGCTTGGCGTCGATGCAAAACGCTGTCGGAAGATCGGGCTCGGCGAACTGGAACGGATGATGAAATATATCTCCGCTGATCACCGCCCGTTGCCCGCGTGACGAAATATTCACGCTGACGTGCCCCGGCGTGTGTCCCGGCGTCGACTCAAGCCACACCTCATCCGCCAACCGATGATCCGGCTCCACAAAGTCCGCCAGACCCGCGTCAATGATCGGCACCACCGAGTCGATCAGATGCTGCGGCTTGATCGACTTCTCGGGCAGGATCGTCTTCCAGTACTCCCATTCGGCGCGCCCAAACAGATAGCGCGCGTTGGGAAACGTCGGCACCCATCGCCCGTTCACGAGACGCGTGTTCCAACCGACGTGGTCCAGATGCAGGTGCGTGCAGAGCACCGTGTCGATCGTCTCCGGCGGGCACCCCGCGGCTGCCAGATCTTCCAGAAACGATGTCCGTGTCTTGGTGAACAGCTCGAACTCGCGCACCTTGTCGTTGCCTACACAGGTGTCCACCATGATCCGCCGGTTTCCGAACGTCACCAGGAAGGCCTGAAACCACACCATAATCTGCCCCTCGGGGGTGGCGAAATGGGGCCGCAGCCAGTCGTGCCTCTTGACCATCTCGGCCGTGGCGTCGGGGAGGAGAAACGAACAATCCGTCTGGTCTTTCAGCTCAAAAATGCGGGTAATCCTGACGTCCCCGACGTGCCAGTGCTTGATGCGTTGAATCGTCATGATGCGTTCTCCGATCTCGCGAATCCCGCAGGCCCCAAAACTAGGTTTCTTCCTTCCGCATTCGCTTGGGCCAGATGCCAGACTTCCCAGGCGAAAGAATCCCGTTGGGATCGACCGCATCCTTCAATGTTTCATGGAATCGGTGCAGAGCATGATTGTTATAGGAGTAGATGTCGGCAACCGTGTCCATGAATGCGACGTGGGTGCGATATTCTCCCCAGCCATGTTGGGCGGACACTTCCACCAACCGCTTGAAAATCTCGCGGCTCCTCTTGTTCTTCTCGACGTTGTGAAAGGTGGAGATACCGAAGAGAAGCAACAACGCTCTTGGATAATAGGCCCAAGGAAGGGCTGAAAATTGGTTTTTCGGGGACACACCTAGT
>DATLWP010000111.1:0-2327 GCA_035576265.1 Candidatus Polarisedimenticolia bacterium | reverse complement strand
GCAATCGCAATTCCGGCATCGTGAAAGGGGCATCAATCTCCGGCTGCTATGCGATTGGATCCGACGGGCGCGGGACGCTCGAACTCACTTCTACGTTTGGTCCGAACAACAGCTCGCTCACCGCAGACTACACACTAGCGCTCGAATCGGACGGTACCATTCGTTTCATCCAGTATCACCCCTCATCCGCGCCGCCTCCTTGCAGCAATGCCCCCGCCGGCGCGGCCGCGGACACCGCGACGCACGGCGAAGGCATCCTTAAGCCGGTTCTGGCAACCACGTTTGGCGTCGGCAGCTTCAGCGGTAACTACGCCTTCGAATTTCCCGGCCAGGACCTGAGCGGCAAGCCAGCCGCCCTCGCGGGTGTCATCCACGCAAATGGAACCACTCAGAGCCTCACTCCGGGCACCTGCGATTTCAACGACGCGGGCACTTACGGATCGCAGTCGCTTTCGGGAGACTTCACGTTCACGGCGAACAATATCGGCACGGCGGCGATGACCTTTGTGGTGCCGACAAAGTCGCAAATCACGCTGAATTTCATCTACTTCTTCGTCTCGCCCGCGGATCTGTATTTCATCGAAACCGACGCGGACCAGAACACGGGCAAGCCAACGAATTACCGCCTCAGCGGGGAGATGATTCTGCAGCAGACAAGCAGCACGTTTGGTCAAACGTCCCTCGCGGGCGCGAGTGTGGCAACGGGCACGGGCGTCGACGGCAGCAACTCGAGCGCGTTTGCAGGCTTGCTCACCTCGACCTTGTGCGACGGCAACACACCCGTAGCCTTGGCCTATGATGAAAACGACGCAGGAACGATCGCGTCGCCATCTTACTCTGGGACGTGCACAGTGTCGGCCAACGGTCGCGCAGGCTTCGCGGGTCTTGGGTCCTCTGCTGCCCAAACGCGGGTCGCTGTGGCGTACTTGACCGGGACAGGGCAGGGGTTCCTTCTCGGCAGCGATGCGGCGGTCACCACCGGCTTGCTCGAGCAGCAATCAGCGGGTATCTCGTTCTCCAGTTCTTCGATACAAGGCGGGTACGCGCTGAGCGCACCCTTTGCAGCGGAGGCGCAGGTGACGAACTTGACCGGACAGTTGGTCGCCGACGGCATCGCTAACCTTACGGGTACAGTGGACGCAAGCGATCCCTCCGGAACATCAACATTGGACCAGGTCCTCACCGCCACGATCAGCGCGCCCGCGCCGAATGGCCGCGGCACGATGACGACGAACGCACCCGTGGGGGTGCCCACGAGCCTGGTCTACTATGTCGTTTCGCCGGGGAACGTTCGCGCGATCTCGGCGGACTCAGGCAACCAGCATCCCGCGGTGATTCTGCTGGAACACTAGTCCTTCTTGCCGCCTTCATCAGGGATCAACCGCAAAGCTGCGGAATTGATGCAGAAGCGCAGCCCCGTTGGCGGAGGGCCGTCGTCGAACACGTGGCCCAGATGGGCATCGCACCGGCTGCAGAGGACTTCGGTGCGCGTCATGCCGTGGCTGGTGTCGCGCTCCATCGTGACGTTTTCGGCTCGGATGGGCTGCCAGTAGCTTGGCCAGCCCGATCCGGAGTGATATTTCGTGTCCGAGCCAAAGAGCGGCTGTCCGCAGCAGACGCAAACGTAGGTTCCCGGCGCGTCAGTGCCCTCATATTCGCCGGTGAACGGTGGTTCCGTTCCCTTCTGGCGCGTGACGTAATACTGCGTGTCGGTCAGTTTCGCCTGCCACTCTGTGTCGCTTTTTCGAATTTTCTCGCTCATCTTGTTAGCTTATACCATGCGGTCCACGTTTCCGCTCCTCCTGCTGGGCAGGTTGGCGCCCGCACGCATCACGGGCCTCCCGGGCAAGGCGCTGCTCGAAGTTCTGTTGACTTGAAGCGGACCTTAAGGCGGACGTATAATTGCCGCAAATAGTTTGTTGCGATGCCCTCGCTGCCGCAAGCGAAGGAAGCCGTGTGAGCCATGACCGACGCGCCAGAATTCGCCGACAAGCCGTCCTCTCCCGCCGAACGCCGCCAGCATTCCCGCCAACAGTTACGTTCGATTGCATATGTAGAGCTTGACGAGGGAAATGGCGGTATCGTCTTGAACGTCAGCGAAGGCGGGTTGTCCGTGCAGGCGGTGGTGAGCTTAATGGACGACCGGCTTCCCCGCATGCGTATTCAGCTTCCGCAGCCCAACGATTGGGTCGAAGCGGGTGCGCGAATCGCGTGGACTGGTAAGTCGCGGAAAGTAGTCGGTTTGGAGTTTGTGGATTTGCCCGAGAAAGCTCGGGGTCTGATCCGAGAATGGATCTCCCAGGAGAACCTGCCAGCGCCTTTCCCAA
>DATLWP010000110.1:0-3246 GCA_035576265.1 Candidatus Polarisedimenticolia bacterium | reverse complement strand
GCCAAGTCGTCAAACCCGTGCTCAGGGAGGACGCTGCCGCATCGGTTAAAGCGATCGAGGGCGTCTCGGCAGTAGACAATCAAATTGAAGTTCTGCCGGTCTCGCCCAACGACAATCGAATCCGCCGGAGAACATTCCACGCGATCTATTCCGCGACTGGCATGGAGAAATATGCCATCCAGGCCGTGCCGCCCATCCACATCATCGTGAAAATGGGACATGTCACGCTAGTGGGTGTCGTTGCGAGCGCAGCCGACAAGACTCTCGCCGGGATCCGCGCAAACCAGGTTCCAGGCGTGTTCTCAGTCACGAACAACTTAAGGATCGAGAAGTAGCCGTTTCCTGCGTGTAACTCGCGCGCTACTGCAACGGCAGCGGCTGCCCGTTGCGTTCGGCGGAGAGTTGGGTGGGATAACTGCCGCGCATCCCCGCGTGCAGAAAACACGTCTGTTCCGACATTCGCAGGCACTTTAGCGCGGCTTCCGCTTGCAGATCGCCCTCGAGAAACAGGTGCGTATCCATGGGCTCCGCGCCTGCGGCTTGCGACTCCCTCGCATTCTCGAACGCGCTGAATTGCACCACGCGGTAGGATCTCACGGGGCACTTCACGATGTGGGCGTACCGTCCCAGTTGGGTCATGAAGCAGAATGCCACTCCGGCGGATAGATACGCCAGCGAAGGCGGCGCAACGTATTCCTCGCCCGCTGCGGGTTCCACCTCGCCCACAAATCGAAAGCGGCTGCCGATCGGCGAGAGCACTTGAATCTGCGCCTCCAGCAGCCCGCCCGCTAACAGCCTGCCCTCGGTGTGGACCTGCAACGTTCGTCGCTGCTCGGCTTTTAGGCTGCTCGCCACTCCTCCCTCTACTCCGTGAACCTTCTTCGCCTCGGACACCTTCGAGATGATGGGCTGCGGCAACGCCGGAGCCTCGTCGGAAACAATCGACGAGAAGGCCTCGACGGGATCCTTCACCTCGCAGGCCTCGGACGCCCGAATCCCGCTGACGGGAATCTCCGCTCCGTTCAGTCGCAGTGCAAACGTGTTGCTCAGCACCTGCCGCATCGCCGCGTGCGCGGGAGAACTACGCTCCGCCTCCAGAATCACCGCTGCCACCGCCTCCGGCTTCGCGCCCGTGCGAATCCTCAGCGCGATTTCCGCGGGCTTCGCTCCGCCCATCATGTCGCCGCGCAGCGCCGAGCCCGTCATCGTGTACCACGTGTCTTGCGCGCACTCGAGGGAGTCGATGGCGATATCCATCGTTCGCGCGCGCTTCACCAGTTGTTCGAGAAATGAAAAATGCAGCCCGGTGGCGAAAAACGCCAGCGGGAACGGCGCCAAATCGGTGCCGTTCAGGTACGGCCCTTCGTCACTCAGCATTCTCCATGCGCGCCCGCCTCCCAGCGGCGAGACCAGCGCCTCTTTCATCATCCCCGATAGCGATCGCGAGACGACACAATATCCCGTCTTCCCCGCCCGCGCCATCGGTGCTTGCTCGATGATTCGGCGGGACAGCAAGTCTCCCTTGACCGCATAAGCGATCGGTTCCACTGCGACGGGTGCGGAAGCCATTCTCATTCAGTCCCGAAAATTATCCGTGCGAAATCCATTGAGCATTCTCTCTCAAAGATGCTCTTGCCGACAGCGCGTCGTCGCCGCTCTGGGCCGATCCTCCCTCTTGATCTCAATTTCATGGCTCGATAGACTTTTAGGTATGAACCGGGGCCTCATCTCGGGTTCCTTGGCGCTCCTGTTGGTCGCCATGCTACTGCCGCTGCCGGCCGCCGCGCAATCTTCGCTTGCGTCCACGCCGTCCCGCATCGACGTTTCCAAGCTCGGCCCGCAAGTCGGCCAGCGCGTCCCGAGTTTCAGCCTCAAGGATCAGAACGGCAAGACCCAAACGCTCCAGTCCCTCATGGGCCCCAAGGGCGCGATGCTCGTCTTCGTCCGCTCCGCCGACTGGTGACCCTACTGCAAGACGCAGCTCGTCGAGCTGCAAAGCCGCTTAAGCGAACTTCGACGCCAGGGCCTCGGCCTGGCCGCAATCAGCTACGACTCGCCGGCAATCCTCGCTGCCTTCAGCCGCCAGCACGGGATCACGTTTCCGCTGCTCTCCGATCACGGGTCGAAGACGATCAAGCGCTTCGGCATTCTCAATCCTGTCGCTGTTGAGGCCGCTGGCTCGGGCGCCAAAGATCCCGCGCTCGAGGACGACATCCATACCTATGTGTCCATGTTCGGCGCCGCGCCTTTTATGTCCGGCATGGCGCTTCCCGGCACGTTCATCCTCGACCGCAACGGGCGCGTCACGCACCGCTTCTTCCAGGATTCCTATATCGAGCGCAACACAGTCTCCAGCATCATGGTGCATCTCGGCGGCGGTACAGCTCCCGTGGCGGGGACGAAAATCTCCGGTGGCCATCTGGCGATCACCGCGTACCCGAGCGATGCCACCGTTGCGCCAGGCAACGTCTTCTCCCTCATTTTTGATATCAAGCCCGCTGCGGGCATCCATGTCTACGCCCCCGGCGCCACCAGCTACCGCGTCATCCGGTTCGAAATCGCTCCTCAGCCGGCCGTGCGCGCTCTTTCGCTCAAATACCCACCGTCGCAGACCTACTACTTCAAGCCGCTCAAAGAACGCGTCCCGGTCTACGAGAAGCCATTCACTCTGGTGCAGGACGTCGTCCTCGAAGGCACTCCCGCCGCCGTTGGGGCGCTCGGCGACAAGAAAACCGTTACCATTCATGGGGCTCTTGAATATCAGGCCTGCAACGACAAAATCTGCTTCAACCCTGATTCCATCCCGCTATCCGCGACGGTCAACCTCCGCTCGCTCATCTTCGAGCGCCCCGCGCCGCCCCGCTAGCCTTCCCCTGTCCAGCCAAAGAAGCCGCCGCGTGATTTGCCGGCTAGACCGCGCACGCTGCGCCTCTCTGCACGGTAGGTGCCGTCGCCCTAATCTTGAGCTTATAATCCAGCCGTGATCCGGAGCGCGCGATGGCCGCTTCATTCGAGGAAGCACTTGTGGACGTCTGGCGGCAGGTGATGGTCCAAAACGCCAGCATGGTCGAACTCGGCGGAAAAAGCTATCCGGTTCGCAGGACGTCCCGCAAACACTTGCGCCAGATCGACTTCGTTTTCGGCGGCGAGGAATTTCGCGGACTCGAGCAGAACCCGGAGACGAAATCCCGCTGGGCGAAAATGGCTCGCTCAGGCAAGAAAGTCATGCAGTTTCTCGCCGCCGGC
>DATLWP010000109.1:0-3492 GCA_035576265.1 Candidatus Polarisedimenticolia bacterium | reverse complement strand
CAAAACGTAGAATGCCGGGTAGATCTTCAATCCGCGCCGGATGAAAAACCGCTTGAAATCGATTGACCCGCGCTTCTTGTACTCGGTGAACAGCAGGCCGGAAATCAAGAACCCGCTCAAAACGAAAAAGAGATCGACCCCGGCCCACCCGGCATTCGCGAGGCGCGTGCCGATCTCGCTGTGGTAGAGCAGGACCAGCAAGACAGCAATACTGCGCAAAACGTCGAGTCTCTTGTTTCGCATTGCCGTCTCGAGCTTGTAGTACGCTCCGTTCCGCAAGTCAACGGGTCACATTCGGCGCGCTCGCGCTTTCTGCGCACCGCGGCCGCCCTCGTTCAAGTTAATTGCCTACACTCGATGGCGCTCGGACGCCGAGGCGGAATGCCGGTTCCCGGTCCGCACAACGTGATCACAATCTCCGCTGTGTGATGGTAAGATTGCGACTCTCCGGAAAAGTGACGCATGAATCGCCATCGAGGATGCACCTGATGCCTATTGAGACCGCCCATGCGGAGCGCACCATGTCTCCCGAATTCGCTACGTCTCGCCTGGACAATGCGGAGACCCTCGAACTTTCCGTCGTGATGCCCTGCCTGAACGAAGCACGAACGCTCGGCACTTGCATTCGAAAAGCCCAGACCACGATGGAACGGATGGGCATACGCGGCGAAGTAATCGTTGCGGACAACGGCAGCACCGACGGCTCGCAATCGATTGCCGAGAGTCTCGGCGCGCGAGTCGTGCCCATTCGAGAGCGCGGCTACGGTAGTGCGCTCCGCGGGGGCATTGCTTCCGCGCGCGGCCAATTCGTCATCATGGGTGATTCCGACGACAGCTACGACTTCACTCAGCTCGACGATTTCGTCACCAAGCTGCGCGAGGGCTACGACCTCGTCATGGGAAACCGTTTCCACGGCGGAATCCGGCCCGGCGCGATGCCTTTTCTGCATCGTTTCGTGGGCAACCCTGTCCTGAGCGGCTTGGGCCAGTTGTTTTTCGGCTGTCCGGTCAGCGATTTCCAGTGCGGCCTGCGCGGCTTCCGCAAGGACGCCATCGACAAGCTCGAACTGCACACGACCGGAATGGAATTCTCGACCGAAATGGTCGTCAAGGCCACGTTGTTCAAGCTGAAAATAGCCGAAATTCCGACGACGCTCGTGCCCGACGGTCGCGGTCGCGCGCCGCACCTGCGCACCTGGCGCGACGGATGGCGCTATCTCCGCTTTCTTCTCCTCTACAGCCCGCGATGGCTATTTCTATATCCGGGCATCGCTCTGTTTCTTCTGGGAGTCGCCGTGAGCATTTGGCTTCTTCCTGGTCCGCAGACGGTAGGCTCCGTCACGTTTGATTATCACACCCTGCTCTTCGGCGCGATGGCCATCCTGATCGGATTCGAATCCGTCAATTTCGCCATGTTCACCAAACTTTTCGCCATCTCGGAACGCTTGCTGCCGGAAGATCCGCGTCTGAACCGGGTGTTCCGCTACGTGAAGCTCGAGACCGGATTGCTACTGGGCGCCCTGCTGATTTTGGCTGGGGCCGGCATCTGGGTGTTCGGCCTGAGTTATTGGAGAAGCCTCCATTTCGGCCCGCTCGATCCGGATAAGACACTTCGCATCGTAATCCCTGGATTCGTTTCGCTCACCTTGGGGATTCAAATTGTGCTGTCGAGTTTCTTCCTCAGCGTGCTGGGCATGAGCCGGCGGTGAAGGCCGTAACTGACTTCGATTGCTATGCCGATTCCTACGACCGCGCCCTCGGCGAGGCGCTCGCGGCCTCCGGAGAGGACCGCAGCTATTTCGCCCGCGGGCGGGTGACATGGCTGGCTGGTTGCCTGCGCCGCATGGGTTCGAATCCTCGCCACGTGATGGATTACGGCTGCGGCACAGGAGCGACCACGCCGTTGTGGTTTGAGGTTTTGTGCGCCGAGGCGGTTGTGGGTGTGGACACTTCCCAGCGTTCCCTGGAAGTCGCCAGACGCAATCACGGTTCGGAGCACGTCCGCTTCCTGGCCGCGCAAGAATACGAGCCTGCCGGAGCGGAAGATCTCGCCTACTGCAACGGCGTCTTCCATCACATCCCTCCGAAACAGCGCCGAGACGCCGTGCACTTCGTCTACCGGTCGCTCCGGCCCGGAGGAATGTTCGCCTTCTGGGAGAACAACCCGTGGAACCCGGGAGCCCGCTATGTGATGGCGCACTGCGCTTTCGATCGCGACGCCGTCCCGCTCAGCCCGGTGGAAGCGCGCAGGCTGCTGCGCTCCGCAGGTTTCACGGTGCTGAAAACAGATTTCTTGTTTGTCTTTCCGCGGATCCTGCGGGCTTTCCGGCCAGTCGAGAGGTTGATCCCGCGGCTGCCGCTGGGCGCACAGTATCAGGTTCTCTGTCAAAAACCCGCACGCAACGAATAGGTCCCGGTCACTTGCGCGATTGCTCGCCCTTCCCGTGCCCCGATTTTTGTGTTGTGAAGAGAAGAATCGGACGGCCTACCCGCTTCCAAATCGGGGAGGAACCCGCCGGCGCCGCGAGGACTGATCGGCGCCGGCGGGCATCTTAGACCGGGGTGGGCGGTCTAGAAGCTGAATTTGGCCGAGATCTGCAACTGCCTCGCGTTGAACATGGTTCTAGGCGTCCCGAACAGCGGGTTCGGGAAGGGTGCCCCGCCATTGCCGGCAGGACAAGCCACTTGGAAGTTCTGGATTGCTACGGAAGCAGAGTCTTTGTACTCTTTGGGGGGCGTCCCGCAGAAGTCAATCGTCCCGCCGCCGTAAACCGAAGTCACTTCATCCACGTTCGGCCGGTTGAACACATTGAACGCGTCGAAGGCCAGCAGCACGCCGGCCCGCTCGTTGAAATGAACCATGCGGGAAATCCGCAGGTCCACGTTATACAACTTGTCGCCACGATACGCATTCCGCGGCGAGAGCCCCACGCGGTCCGTCACTGGGTTCGTGTCGCCATTTACATCGTTGCCCACGAAGATCGTGAAAGGCCGCGGGGACTGCAGCGTAATGATGCCGCTCAACTCGAAGTTCCGCAGGAAGCTCTTTTGCGGAGTATCCGCCGTGAAGTTGGCGACAAACCGATGGCGAACGTCCTGCACGGATGTAGCCCTCTCCAAGGCACGGCTGTATTGGTCCTGCGGCGTGCTCACGAACGTCGTAAACGTGCCGTCGTCCTGCGTATGGGAGAATGTGTAATTCGCGTTGAAGCGGAAGTACTCCCCGAAGCGGTCCGTCACCGACACCGTCCCGCCGTGGTACACCGACACGCCGGAGTTATCCAGGTAATACATCAGGCCTGCATTCGTGAAGAGTGCGCCGCTGAATGCGTCCTTCCCATCGGGCAGTTTGTTGTTGGGACTGATCGTGCAATCGCCGCAAGAAGGGGGCGCAAAGGCAAGTGCATCGAAAGCTGAAGGGCAAAATGTGACGGTGGGGTCCTGTGGTACCCAGTTCGGATAAGCGGGGCTCGACGGGAATCCTGCCGGCGG
>DATLWP010000108.1:0-7064 GCA_035576265.1 Candidatus Polarisedimenticolia bacterium | reverse complement strand
CCGGAGCGGCCTCCTCCGCCCCGGTTTTCGCCGCCGCGATTTCCGCCTCCGCCGCCTCCCCCGCTATTGTTGCCGCCACCCCCGCCGCCGCGAGGCGCGCTATAGCTTTGGCCGCGGGGAGCGCTGGAGCCGCCACGTGGCGCGCTGTACCCGCCGCGCGGTTGGCTGTAGGTGGGGCGCTGGCCTCCGTATCCATACGAACCGCCGCGCGGTCTTACGATGGGCTGTCGCATGTTTAGGGGCGGACGGGAACCAGTGTTCGCGGCGGGGTAGTTTCCGCGCGATGTCTCGGCGGGCGGACGAAACTGCCGCTGCGGCGAGGCATTCGGCTGCGAGGAGCCGCGGTCGAACCCTCTCGGTTGCGACTGGCGCGGCGGTGGTGTGTAGTGTTGCCACGAGCCTTGGTTGCCCGCGGCCGAATTCCGGCCGACGGGCGATGGATTGGATCGGTCCGCAGCCGGCGCGCGATTCGAGCCGCTTGGCGCCCGGCGATCTGCGCCGAAGGCCTGCGGCGAGGGATTTACGCGGGAAGATTGCTGCGGCGTGAAGGTGCGCCATCCGGGCCGATTCGACTGCGCGGGCGGCTGAGCGCGCACAGCATCGCGGTTCGATTGGAGGGCCTGTGGCGAACGGTCTACATTGCCGGACTGCGACGGCCTAAAGGTTCGCCATCCCGGCTGGCTGGAGCCGGCGGACGCGCGCGACGCGGGCCGATTCGAATCCATGGCTCGGGCCGGTGTTCCGGAAGACGCGCGGTCTGACGGCCGCGAAAAGGAAGCGGCACTGCGATCGATGCCGCGGTTCGCCCGCGGGACGGACGTAAAGAAGCGCTGCGAACTCGGAGGAGCGTTGCGAAACGCGGACGGATTCGCCGCGCGGTCGGACGGGCTGAAGCTTGCCCGCGACGGCGTGACGGGCATCTTGCCCCTCATCATGCTCGCTTGCCGGAAGGAGGCTTCGCTAATCCGTTCCTGATGCCGGGGCACCGAGGCGCGTCCGAAGTCTCTTCCGGGCATGGATGACAAGCCATCACGGACGCGGTTGTTGCGGAAGGCTTGGTCGATGTTCGAAAACGAATTCCGGCCGCGGCGTCCGAGCGGTGCAAAGCCGTCGTGATAGTTGTTGACGATGGTTGTGTTGCGAATATTGGTGACGTTGATTACGTTGACGCGATTGCCCCAACGGCCGTACCAGGGGTGGTACCAATCGCCGGGACCGCAAGGCAACCAGCCATAGCGGGCATAACCGCCGAAT
Source organism: Candidatus Polarisedimenticolia bacterium (assembly GCA_035576265.1). GTDB lineage: Bacteria > Acidobacteriota > Terriglobia > Acidiferrales > UBA7541 > Palsa-295. The sequence continues at coordinate 5,810 of DATLWP010000108.1, read as the reverse complement.
CCGAACCCTAAGCTGACACCCCATCCGCTGCCTCCGAACCCGAAGAAGGAGACATATGCCGGGGCCCAGACAGGGTAATACCCAGGATAGTAAGCCACAGGCCCAGGCCACCACGCCCAGCTTCCTCCATAGACGAACCAGCGGCCGTAGTGATATGGCGCCCAGCCCCAGGGTTCGTAGGAAACCCAGGTCCACCCGTAGTAAGGTTCGTAGACCCAGCGACCATCGCGATAGGGCGCCCAGCCCGGACCCTGATAGGGAATCCACACAGGACCATAATCCGGGACGTCCGACCAGCGGCCATAAGCATCGAGGTCTTCCGATCCAGTGTAGTAGCGATCGGTCTTGCGCCAGCTTTCGGCACTGCTGATTCTGCGATTACGATCGTTGTTCCAGGCATCCCAGTCGTCTTGTCCTGGGGCGCGGGCGGTCCGGTATTCAGCGTTCTCGGTGCCTGCGATGGTGATCATCTCGCCTTTATCGACGTGCGTGCTGCCCTGTGGAGTCGAGATTTCGGCGGAACCTTGGCGGACGACGACCTGCGTCTCCGCGTCGGAATTCACCAGGATGCGGTATTCACCGGGTCCGTTCGGATGCACAGCGGCGTTGGGGGTATCGATTTCCGAGTTGGCCTCACTGCCCTTGAGCACCGTGTACGTGGTCAGGCCTTGGCCCACTTGGACTTGAATGTTCGTGCGATTCAGGGCCGCAACTCTGGCGGTTGCGTTATCTGCCATGCGAAGAACGTCCGCCCAGTCGAGCTGCAACTCCGCGCGAGATTTCTGCCCGGTCGCGACGCGGTCGCCCTCGACGACCGGAGTATTGAGCGTGACGGCGACCCAATCGCCGTTATCACCCCGCTGGGATGAGACGTCGCCGTGGATGAAACTCACGCGTGCCACCCCCGGCTGCAACTTCACGGGCTGGTTCGATGCGTCTTGCGAATCGTCGCCTTGAGCTTGTGAAACGGCAGGCAGCACACCGAGCATCAGGAAGATCACTGCCAGACTTGCCAGAAGTTTTTTCATGGCCCACCTCCCGGCGACCATCTCGCCAACATCCCGGAATCCGGTACGGCTAGTGCAGGACGGAGGCCAAACTTGTTGTTTTTGGGTTGTCACGCTAAGTCACTTGTACATAATCGCTTGCGAGCGGCGGCGCGACCGAGCAGTCCCAGGATAGGGTCTTCGCGGTGGTGGATATCGCGCGCAACTGGTGGTTTTCAACCACCGTGCTAGGGGGCACGGATTCATCCGCGAGGGAGCCTACGAATCCTTTTCCGGGGAATCAGTGACACCCATTTTCGAGAGGCGGTAGCGCAGGGCGTTGCGCGTGAGACCGAGCGATCGAGCCGCTTGGCTCTTGTTGCCGTTCGCGCGACGCAGAGCTTCGCGAATGATCTCTTCTTCCCATTGTTCGAGCGATACGCCCGGAGGCAGGACAGCCGTCGTCTCGGTAACGCCGCGCACAGGCTGCGCATCGAGATGAATGTCCGAGGCGTCCAACACCGCTCCGGTCGAGAGCATGACGCTGCGCTCGAGAGTGTTCTCGAGCTCGCGCACGTTTCCGGGCCAATGAAAATCCAGGAGCTGCTGGATCGCCCGCGGCGTCAAGCTTCGGACCTGCTTTCCGGATTCACGGGAGAACTTTTCAAGGAAGAATTCAGCTAGCGCGGGAATGTCCTCCTTGTGGTCGCGGAGAGGCGGAATGTCGATGGCGACGACATTCAGGCGGTAGTAGAGATCTCCGCGGAAGGTGCCTTCCTCGAGCGCGGCGCGCAGATCGCAGTTGGTGGCGGCAATGAGGCGCACGTCGACCTTGAGCGTCCGCGTGCCGCCGAGGCGCTCGAATTCGCGGTCCTGCAGAACGCGCAGAAGTTTCACCTGGATGGCGGGCGGGACATCGCCGATCTCGTCGAGAAACAGCGTGCCCTTGTCGGCCAATTCGAATTTTCCGGGCTTGCTCGACGTTGCTCCGGAAAATGCACCTTTCTCGTATCCGAAAAGCTCGCTTTCAAGAAGAGTTTCCGGAATCGCGGTGCTATTGATCTTGATGAACGGGCCCGTGGCGCGCTGGGAATGCTCGTGGATGGCCCGCGCGACGAGATCTTTGCCCACGCCGCTTTCCCCGCCGATCAGCACGGTGGCATTCGTTGGAGCCACACGCTCGACCAGGGCGAGGACGGCCTGCATTTTGTCGCTGCGCGCAACGATGTTTTCGTATTCGTAGCGGCGGCCGAGCGCTTCGCGCAACGCGCGGTTTTCCTCGCGCAGTTGATGAGTGGCCAGTTCCTTGCGGATCACGAGGACCAGTTCGGCCAATGAGAAGGGTTTTAGGACGTAGTCGCTCGCGCCGGCTTTCATGGCCTCGACGGCGGATTCCACGGTGCCGTAGGCCGTCATAATCACGACCGGCAGATTCGCATCGACGCGCTTCACCGCCTGCAGGAATTCCAAGCCGCTCATGCCGGGGAGCTTGAAATCCGTGACGATCAGGTCGAACGCTTCCTTGTTGAGCAGTTGCAGTCCGGTCTCGGCCTCGGGCGCGGTGCGGGAATGAAAGCCCTCGTCGGCAAGCTGCAACTCCAGCAGGCGGCGCATTTTTGGCTCGTCTTCGACGATCAGGATGGATGGTTTCTCCGGCTTCATGCGTATCGCCTTTCCGGCCGGCGTCTCATTCGGGCGCGCACGGCAGGAAAACGCGAAAGCGAGCGCCCGGCACGGAATTGCCTTCGAGACGGATCCAGCCGTGATGATCGTCTACAATTTTGGCGACGATCGCCAGGCCCAGACCCACGCCGCCTTCTTTCGATGTCACAAACGGGTTGAAGATCTGCTCGCGCAGGTCGGGAGGCACGCCTGGACCTGAATCTTCGATGGCCACGCCGACGCCAGCCCGGCCGTTGGAAGATTCGGGAGCGATTGCGACGCGCAGGACACGCTCTGGACGTTGTGCCTGGCCGTCCATGGCTTGATACGCGTTCAGAACCAAGTTCACAAACAGGCGCTCGCACAGTTCCCGGTCGGCGAGAATTTCCGGGACAACGGGCGCGTATTGACGCTCGACGCGGACGCCCGCATCGGGAAACTGGTTCTGCACGGATTGGAGCGCGCCGTCTACGATCTCGGAGATGCGCTGCGGCCGCAACTCCACGCGCATGGGCCGGGCGAAATCGAGAAAGCGCGCGACGAGCGCATTCAGGCGATTCACCTCCGACGAGATGTAGCCAGCCAACTCGCTCGCCAGCGGCTGAGTGGCTTGTAATTTCTGGGCGAGCATTTCGGCGGAGCCCTTGATTACGCCGAGAGGATTCCGAATTTCGTGCGCCAAGCCCGCCGACATTTGGCCCAAGGCGGCGAGGCGCTCGGAACGCCGCGCCTCGGCTTCGGCGCGCTGCAGTTGCCGGTTTGTCTCTTCGAGAGTCTCCGAGAGCGCCTGATAACGCTTGACCTGCCGGCGATTCTCGACGACGAAGCGGTTCACCAAAATGGCGGCAAGGAAAAAGAAGAGGATGCGAGTCGACAAGATGGCGATGGCGTCCGGTGTGAGCACGTAGACCTGAAGAGCCGGCACGAGGAACGAGCAATAGGCAAGAGCGGCCAGCGCGGTCCACAGGAGAGTGGCAATCGGACCGAAGTAGATCGCCGCGGTAACGATCGGAAGGTAGTAGATCGGCCAGTAGCTGCTGTTGATGCCGATTTCTCCGGTGTGGTCGAGCAAGAGAGTCGCGAGCGAAATCTTGATCAACACCGTGTAAGCGCGCCCGCGTTGGGGAAGCCGAGCGATCAGCGTGCCTTCCAGGAACTGGAAGACTCCGAACATGCCAAGGATGATCTGCTTGTGGATCTCGGCGCGAGGCGGCAGAAGAGCGAGCCCGAGAATGAAGAACACCCAGACGACATCGATCCAGCCGATGCCCGGTCGTTTGTGGTTCGACATCTCGCGAGTACGCTCCCGAAGAAAGCAACCTCGATGAATCTAACACGAAGCGTCTCTGTCGGGCTTCTCGGCGAAGCCTGCCGTGCTGCAATCATAAGAGAGGTCAACGACCCAAGGAGGGACCTCGGCGATCCGCCGCCAAGCAGCCTCCATGGGATTTCGCCGGATGAAATCAGAGGGAAGAGAGAATCACGGCCGCCTCATCGAAATCGACGGAGTTGCGATCGCCGCTCGATCGCCGCAGCGCGCCGTCCAGAGACCGGCCGATGAGGAGAATAGCGGGCGCCTCCAAGAGTGGCAGCTCGTCAAGTTTGCCCAGAGTGACAAATTGATGGCGCTGCTCTCGAGTCGTGGCGCGAGACACGATGAGTGCGGGGATTTTGGGCGACAATCCCGCCGCGAGAAGTTCCAGGCGCAGAGTGGTGAAATCCTGGCCGGGCATGTAGATGACCAGCGTTGCATCCTCGCGAGCGAGGCTCTGCCAATCCCTTCTCTCCGCCTGCTGGCTGCCCTGCGCGTAATGATTGGTGACGACGACGACGCGCGCAGACGTGCGGCGATCCGTGAGCGAGGCCCCCAGAGCCGCTGCGGCGGCGATCCCCGCCGTGATTCCGGGAACGACTTCGAAGGGCACGTTGGCGTTTTCGAGCGCATCGAGTTCCTCGGCCAGGCGACCGAAAATTCCGGGGTCTCCGCTTTTCAGACGAACAACCACGCGGCCCCGCCGCGCCGATTCGATCATTCGCGTGTTGATGCGGTCCTGCGTGGTTCCTTTCGCGCCGCAGCGCTTGCCGACGTTCACGATCTCGGCCTGCGGCCCCGCCAGGGCAAGAATTGCGGCTGGCACAAGATCGTCGTGCAAGACAACGTCAGCGCGCGCGAGGAGTTTTTGGGCCTTCACGGTTAGCAGTTCGGGATCGCCGGGCCCGGCACCCACGAGGTACACCTTTTCCGCATGTGGAAGCGTCATGCCTTCACCCTGCACTTCAATCTGCCACCGCGTGAGGCGCTGGCCCCGGCGCAGGATCGCGCGCGACCGCCGCAGCATCGCCCCCCGCCAACTGGGCGCGCAGCTCTTCGTCGGAAAAGCGAGCAAAGTAAGCGCGCAGGTTTTCGCTCTCGTAACGTTTCGCCACGTAATTTTCCAGCAGGCGCGCGATGGCATCCGGCACGTCCTTGGCCGCGCAGCGATAACCGACCGGACGCGCCAGCCTCTGCTGCGCCCCGACTGCTCCGCCGAGTGAGAAGTAATACGCATCGACGAGTTCTTTGCCCTGTTTGATCTTCTTGCCTTCCAGGCCGATGTCGGCGATCCAGTGCTGCCCGCAGGAATTCGTGCAGCCGGTGACGTTGAGCTTGAGCTGCTGGTCGAAAGCCGGTACGCGCTCTTCGAGTTCGTCCACCAGCCAGCGCGTGAAGCCCTTGGTCTCGGTGATGGCGAGCTTGCAGAATTCCGTGCCGGTGCAGGCAATCGCGCCGCGCCAGAACGGCGATCCCGAAATGCGCAATCCGGCAGCGTCCAGCTCCCGCGCCAGAGTTTCGGCCTTGGCCTTCGGGACGTTGACTATGATCAGGTTCTGCATGTTCGTGGCGCGCAGCTCGCCGCTTCCGTAACGTTCGGCAAGATCGGCGGCAGCCCGCATCTGTTCCGGGGTGATCCGTCCGCGCAGGACGGATGCGCCCACGTAGCAGAGCCCGTCCTTCTTCTGGGGATGAATTCCGGCATGGTCGCGGAAGACATCGGACGGAGGAACTTCATCGGCTGCGGGCTCGAGTTCGAACCCAAGGCGATGGTTGAGTTCACGCAGAAAGCTCTCTGGCGTCCAACCGAAATCTGTGAACAGGTATTTCATCCGCGCCCGAGAGCTTTC
>DATLWP010000107.1:0-7070 GCA_035576265.1 Candidatus Polarisedimenticolia bacterium | reverse complement strand
CACGAACCACTGGCCACTATCCAGTCCCACTCGTCACTCACCGCCGAGTAGAAACCGCTCTGACTCATAGGAAACCAATAACGCGGATCTGCTCTACCCGTCACTCTCGTGAGAGGGTGGCCACTTCGCCCTCCGGAGGCTCCGCTCATGGAATCGCCTGACGCCACTAGCGCTTCGAGGCAGGCTCTACCTGCTCGGCCCGATCCCTGCACTATGGTTCTGTTTGGCGCTGGCGGAGACTTGACCAAGCGGAAGCTGATCCCGGCGATGTACAACCTGGCCAAAGGCAGATTGCTGCCGGAGCAGTTCGCCATTGTGGGCGTTTCGATCGAGCCGTTCTCGCACGAGGAATTTCGCCAGCGCATGACGAACGACATTCAGCAATACTCCGTTGATGGCGTGGACCGCGCGTCGTGGGACTGGTTCTCGAAGCGCCTCTATTACATTTCCGGTGATTTTAAGGATCCACAGCTTTACAAAAAGCTCGGCGAAACTCTGGGCCAGGTCGAGAAGGAGCACGCAACGCAGGGTAATTGCCTCTTCTACCTCGCCACGAGTCCGCGATTCTTCACGGTTGTCGTGCAGCAACTCGGCGCGGCCGGCCTCACCGCGCAGCCGGAACGCAAATGGAAGCGCGTGGTGATCGAGAAGCCGTTCGGCCATGACTTGGCCTCCGCCGTGGCCTTGAACCGCGCGGTGGGCGCCGTCCTTGAGGAAAGGCAGATCTACCGCATCGATCACTACTTGGGAAAAGAAACCGTCCAGAACATTCTCGCGTTCCGCTTCGCCAACGGCATCTTCGAGCCGGTTTGGAACCGCCGCTACGTCGACCACGTGCAGGTCACCGTCGCCGAAGAGCTCGGCGTCGAGTTGCGCGGCGGATATTACGAAACCGCCGGCGCGCTCTGCGACATGGTCCCCAACCATATCTTCCAGCTCATCACGCTGTGCGCCATGGAGCCTCCCATTTCTTTCGAAGCCGAAGCCGTCCACGACGAGCAAACGAAAGTGCTGCGCGCGATCCAGGTGATCAGTCCGGAGAGAGTCCTGGAACAGGCCGTGCGCGGACAGTACGGCGACGGCTTCATTGACGATAGCCACGTGGCCGCCTATCGGGCCGAGCCGCAAGTCGCTCCGGACTCCACTACGCCGACCTACGTCGCCATGGCCCTGCACATCGATAATTGGCGGTGGGCCGATGTGCCGTTCTATCTGCGCACGGGCAAGCGCTTGCCCAAGCGCGTCACTCAGATTGTGATTCGCTTCCGCCGCCCGCCGTTCGTGCTATTCCGCAACACCTCGGTCGATAAAATTGCGCCGAACGAACTGGTGATCAACATTCAGCCGGACGAAGGAATCTCGTTGAGCTTCGAGGCCAAGATTCCGGGACCGGCGGTGCGCCTCGGAGCCGTGAACATGGATTTTCAGTATTCCGATTACTTCGGCGCCACGCCGTCCACCGGATACGAAACGCTGCTCTATGACTGCATGATGGGCGACCCCACGCTGTTTCAGCGCGCCGATATGGTCGAGGCTGCTTGGACCGTGGTCCAGCCGATTTTGGACGTGTGGAAAGCGCTCCCCCCGCGCGATTTCCCCAACTATGCGGCAGGCTCATGGGGTCCAAGGCAAGCCGACGAACTCCTCCGGAGAGAGGGCCGCGAATGGCGCGATCCCACGCGCCCCGATGCCCGGTATCGTCCGGCAGCCCCGGCCCGCGTCCCCGCCCCGGCACGGGCAATTTCCAAGTCCTAAACTCCGCCAAGCGCGTCGCCGCCCGCTCTCGCGGCAATTCCCGAGGCGTTGCAAAAGTAAAACGAATGAAAACCCGACACGAAGCGCTGAAGGGCATCGAGGGCCAGTCCTTCGATGTTTGCGTCATCGGCGGCGGAGCCACGGGTTCCGGCTGCGCTCTCGACGCCCAGCTCCGCGGCCTGCGCACCGTGCTCGTCGAAGCCGGCGATTTTGCCTGCGGTGCTTCGAGCGCATCCACCAAGATGGTGCACGGGGGCGTGCGCTATCTCGAGCAAGCCTTCCGCCGCTTGGACGTCGGTCAATTCGAAGTCGTGAACCGCGCCCTCCGCGAGCGCATTCTCATGCTGCGCAACGCTCCCTTCCTCACCGGCACGATGGAGTTCGTCACGCCGTGCTTCCGTTGGCTCGATGTTGCGTATTTGCAGGTCGGCCTCAAGCTGTACGACTGGATCGCTGGCCACGCGCGTCTGGCTCCGAGCCACTTTGTTTCGCGCGACGAAGTTCTCCGTCGCCTTCCTGGCCTCAACCCGAGCCATCTTGTGGGTGCGGTGGCCTACACCGATGGCCAATTCGACGACGCGCGTTACAACATCGCTTTGCTGCAGACATTCTCAGAATCGGGAGGCGAAGCGCTCAACTACGCGCGCGTGGTTGGATTCGAAAAAAGCTCCCGAGGCAAACTGATTGCTGCGCACGTGGAAGATTCGCTCTCGCGGAGCCAGTTCGTTGTCCGCGCCCGCGCCTTTATCAACGCCACCGGGGCTTATGCAGATCGCATTCGCGCTATGGCCGCGCCCGGCATTCCGCCTCGCATGAGGCTCAGCAAGGGAGCGCACATCGTGCTCCCGCTTGACGTGTGGCCCAGCCACGACGCCTTGCTGATCCCGAAGACCGAAGATGGCCGCGTTCTTTTCGCCATCCCGTGGCACGGCCGGTTGCTCGTAGGCACGACCGATGAGGAAATTGCAATCGACGATGAGCTGTACCTGACGAAGAATGATGTGGACTACCTATTGCGGCATCTGAATCGCTATCTCGCCCGCCCAGTTACGCCCGACCGGGTCGTGAGCGGCATGGCCGGCGCAAGAGCGCTCGTAAGTTCCGGAGATGCGAAGAGCACGGCGAAGCTCACGCGCGATCACGAGGTCGAAAGCAATCGCGCGGGCGGGCTCGTCAGTATCCTCGGCGGGAAATGGACCACGTATCGCTCCATGGCGGAAGATACTATCGACGCGGTGCAGAAGTATTTGAACGTTCGGACGACCGCATCCTCCACGAAAGACCGTTTGCTTTTCGGTTCGGAGAGCTACACGCCTGACTTTTGGACGAGACTATTGCCACACATCTCGGAACTGACTGCGCGTCACCTGGCCGAAAAATTCGGCGCTCGCGCCACGGATATCGCCGCGCTTGCCCGGTGTGAGCCGGGACTGGCGACTCCCCTGGTCGAGGGCCTCGCGCCCATCGGCGCCGAAGTGGTCTTTTGCGCCCGCGAGGAAATGGCGATGTCTATTGAAGATGTTCTCGCGCGCAGGGTCGGTCTCGAGCTATATGGTTGGAGCGAGGCGATTCGGGCCGCCCCTATCGTAGCAAACCTGCTGGCCCCCGAATTCGCCTGGTCCGAACCCGTGAAGCAAGAGGCGCTTGATCGCTACGTCACAGGAATTCGCAGTTTAATGAAGCGGGCGGGACTCCTCTCGGGATGAATCTCTACAGCGCGGCCGGATTCGCTCTGCTATAATCCGGCCCGCCGAGAGATTGACCGATTGCCTATGGACTTCGACCACCTCATCACATTTCTCGAAATCGCCAAGCAGGGCAGCTTTTCTCGCGCTGGCCAGAAGCTCTACCGCTCCCAGCCGGCGGTGAGCGCGCAGATCCGGCAGCTCGAGGAGGAGTATGGCCAGAAGCTCTTCGACCGCGTGGGCAAGTCCGTGCGGCTCACGGTCGCCGGCGAAACCCTGCTCGAGTACGCGAACAAGCTGCTCACGCTCCGCAACGAATCACTGCGCGCGGTCGCCGACCAAGCCAGCACGCCCCGCGGCACGCTCGCCGTGGGCGCGAATGAAGCAACCTGCCTGTATGTGCTTCCGGACATTTTCGCCGAATACAGCCGCCGCTTTCCTGCGGTGCAGATCAGCGTCTATCGCAACTTCAGCCATAAGGTGCTGGAAAAAGTCGAGGACGGCACGGTGGACGTGGGAATCGTCACGCTGCCGGTGAAGTCCCCGAGCTTGAAGGTGCACACGATCTTTCGCGACCGCCTCATGCTGATGGCCAATCCGACGAATCCTCTCGCGGCCCACAAGACGGTACGCACCAGCGAAATCGCCGAGCAGCCGCTCATCTTTCCCAAGACCGGATTCATGCGCCAGGTGCTCGACAAGCAATTTCGCCCCTACCGTTCTCATCTGCGGATCACCATGGAGTTGCCGAGCGTGGGTATGATCAAGCGCTTCGTTGTTGCCGGCCTGGGCGTATCGATCATCAGCCAGAGCTTCGCGCAGGACGAAGTGCGCGCGGGCCAAGCCAAGCTCATCGCTATTTCCGACATGGAAGTCTGGCGGGAACTCGGACTGGTTTACCGGCGCGATCGCACGCTGCCGCGTTCGGCGTCTGCCTTCGTCACGCTCGTTCGCCACGGCGTGGGAGGGCTCACAGGCGAGATGGACGGGCACGCCGCGGCGCATAGGCGCTGAGCGCAGCGGTTACTTGCGCAGGAGTTTGTAGAGTTCGTTCGCGGCCTGGAATTCCTGCTCGAGGTCTCTGCTCGCCAGACGCGTGCGCAGATGGTCCACTGCCTGCGCCAGCCGGTCGAGCGCGCGCGAGACATTCTCCGCATTCGTGAGAAAAATATCGCGCCACACTCCGTAGGGACTTCCCGCGAGACGCAGCGTATCCTGAAGGCCGGGCCCGGCAAGCGTGAGCGGCAGGCCGGTCTCGTCCGTTTCGTCCTGCACCACGCGCGCGAGCGCCACCGCAACAAGCTGCGGGAGGTGCGAGACGATGCCTACGGCCCAGTCGTGGGTCTCCGCGTCGCACCACACGGGCTGCGCGCCGATTGGCGCCAGCATCGCCGCGAATTCTCTTACGCGTCCGTCGGGATCATTTTCCGGCGCCATCAAGGCGTAAGGCGCGCCGCGGAATAGCTCGGCGTCTGCGTATTCCACGCCCGAATGCTCTTTCCCCGCCATGGGATGTCCGCCGAGAAAGCGTGCACCGTCCCGAAAGTGCTCTCGTGCGGCGCGGCAGATAACGGCCTTCGTGCTGCAAGCGTCGGTGACGAGGGCATGCGGTTCCGCCGACGCCGCAACGGCGCCGAGCGCGTCGATCGTCGCTCCTATAGGCAGAGCGACGTAGACGAGGTCCGCTCCGCGCACTGCGCCCTGAAGATCCGCCGCAGATTCGTTGACCGCACCGCGCGCGCGCGCCCGATCGCCGGCGCGGTCGTAGCCCACCAGGGAAACGCCGGGGAAGTGTTTTCGCAGGGCGAGGGCAAACGACCCGCCGATCAAGCCCGTGCCGATGATGGCAACTCGGCGAAAGGGAACTGTGCCCGCCATAGTTACTCCGCGCCGATCATGGAGCGGCTGGCGGCGGGCACATTGATACGGGATGCGGCATCACCAGCGTCACTTCTTGCCTCGCGCCGCCGCCGTGGTTTCCGCCTTCAACCACGACATCTGCCCGCGCAGATTTTTCCCGACGGTCTCGATCGGGTGGTTGGCGTTGCGTTCCAGCAGCTTGGCGTACTGCGGGCGCCCGGCTTGATTTTCAAGCACCCATTCCTTCGCGAACGCACCGGACTGAATTTCCTCGAGAATCTTTTTCATATTCTCGCGCACGCGCTGGTCGATCACGCGCTCGCCGCGCGTAACGTCGCCGAACTTGGCGGTCTCGCTCACGAACTGGTGCATCTTGGCGATTCCGCCTTCTTGAATGAGATCGACGATCAGCTTCAGTTCGTGCAGACACTCGAAATAGGCAGCCTCGGGCTGATATCCCGCTTGGACGAGAGTCTCCCAGCCGGCTTGAATCAGCGCGCGCGCTCCCCCACAAAGCACGGCCTGTTCGCCGAACAGATCCGTTTCGGTTTCTTCGGCAAACGTCGTCTGAATCACGCCGGGCCGCGTTCCGCCGATGGCGTGCGCGTAGGCGAGCGTGCGGTCGAAAGCATGGCCGGAAGCATCCTGGTGCACGGCCAGCAGGCAAGGCACGCCGCGACCCTCTTCGAATTGCCGCCGGACGAGGTTTCCGGGCCCTTTTGGAGCCACCATGGTCACGTCCACGTCTTTCGGGGGCGCGATCTGGCCGTAATGAATGTTGAAGCCGTGGGAAAAGAGAAGCATGACTCCGGGCTTCAGGTTTGGCGCAACTTCATTTCTATAAAGGGCTGGCTGGGCCATGTCCGGAGCGAGCATCACGACCACATCGGCGCCCTTCGAAGCCTCCGACGGCGAGAGCAGTTTCCAGCCATCCTGCTCGGCTTGCTTCCAGGAGGGCCCGCCCTGTCGCAGCCCGACGACGACATTGAGCTTGCTATCGCGCATATTCAGCGCATGCGCGCGACCCTGGCTCCCGTAGCCGAGCACCGCGATGCGCTTGCCTTCGAGGGCCCGCGGGTTTGCGTCTTTCTCCCAATACATCTTTGCCATTGGTTTTTCTCCTTAAGATTGCTGCGAATTTTATACGGGGTTGGTGACGGCCCCTTCGGATGCCGATGAAACGAGCTTCGCGTATTTTGCCATGGCGCCCGTCGTGTAGTGCGGCGCGGGCGGCTTCCATTGTTTGCGGCGTTCGTCGAGATTGGCCTCGACGTCGAGCCGCCTCTTGCGAACGTCGAGCGTGATGATGTCTCCATCGCGAAGCAGCGCGATCGGGCCTCCTTGCGCCGCTTCGGGAGCAACGTGGCCGACCATCAGCCCGTGTGTTGCGCCGCTGAAGCGCCCGTCGGTGAGCAGTGCGACCGATTCGTCCAAGCCTTGGCCTACGATCGCGCCCGTGACGCCCAGCATTTCGCGCATCCCCGGCCCGCCTTTGGGTCCTTCGTAACGGATGACCACGACGTCGCCGGCCTTGATCTTGCGCTGTTGAACGGCCTCGAAGGAGGCCTCTTCCGAATCGAACACACGAGCGGGGCCGCTGTGAAACACGCGTTCGTGGCCGGCCAGCTTGACCACGCAGCCATCCGGAGCGAGAGACCCGCGCAAGATGGCGATGCCGCCCTCTTTCTTGAGCGGATTGGAGAGAGGACGGATCACTTCCTGGCCCGGCGTTTCCCGCGCGCTTTGAATTTCGTCGAACATATTCTTGCC
>DATLWP010000106.1:0-2254 GCA_035576265.1 Candidatus Polarisedimenticolia bacterium | reverse complement strand
CCGCCGATCCTGAACGCTGGGCGTAACACCGCATTTCAGCGGCCGCACGCTGCGCGGTCCAGCGAGCCGCATGTTGCGGCACGCCAGCCCTCGAGTATCGCGGTCCGCTGCAACTGCCTGTTAGCCGCTTGGCAGGACGTCAAGTTTGCTCTCCAAAAGCCCTCGCGCCGCCAACAGGTTGAGCAGTTCAACCTCGGACTCAGCAGGTGTTCGCGCGGCCGTGTCAATCACCAACCTTTCCCTGGTCCACGGATCGTACTCGCGAGATGACACTTCCGACCACGTTGGAAGCTCGAGGCCAATGACATCAGCGATTCGCGATTCCACTCTGTCGCGATGTTGTTGAACGTCGCTGCATATGATTTCAATGTTCACGTACGGCACACCGGCGTCCAGCGCTAGACGTTCCCATTCTCGTCTAGTGACCTCGATTGGGTTGCACGAGTCGGCAACAACGCTCAATCCCGCGCGTAGGTTATCCGACGCAACCCGATATGCGAGCCTGTATCCCTCCGCCTCAACATCGACGGCGCACAAATCCCGTAGCGCCTGCTCGATAGTATCGATCCGAATGTAAGCACCGCCGATCCTTCTCGCCAGAGCCTTAGCCAACGTTGTCTTTCCGGAGCCGGGCAGGCCCGAGAAGATGAATAGCGCGCTGCCCTCGCTCATGCCCAACCCCGCGCATCAGCGACGCGCCGATGCCCTAAACGTAGAGCAAATCTATCCATGACGCGCGCTCGCTGCACGCCCTGTTAGGCGCTTGGCACCTCATCTGAAGGTGTTCCTTTGACCGTATCCCCGTAAACCGAGCCATGCGCGATGTGGGATTTCCTTGTAATTTGACCCCAAGGAGGTCCCGTCGTGAAGCGCAAGCAGTATCGAGAAGAGAAGATCATTTCGATTTTGAAGGAGCACGAGGCCGGCGCCTCGGTGCCTGACCTGGCCCGTCGCCACGGTGTCGCCGAGAACACGATCTATCGCTGGAAGTCGAAGTTCGGCGGCATGGACGTCTCGGACGCGAAGAAGCTCCGAGCGCTCGAGCAGGAGAACCAGAAGCTCAAGCGCCTGCTCGCGGAGGCCGAGCTCGACAAGGCGGCGCTAAAGGAGCTCGTCGGGGGAAAATGGTAACGGCCTCGCAGCGACGTCGGGCCGTGAACTACTTGAAGAGTCGTCGCATCAGCGAGCGGCGCGCCTGCCGGCTCGTGAGATTCAGCCGATCGGCTGCGTGGTATCGCCTGCAGGGGCGCAATGATGGGGCGCTGCGCGAACGGCTCAAGCAGCTCGCGCAAGCCTATCCGCGCTACGGCTGCCCGACGCTGCACGGCATGCTCGTCACTGAGGGGTGCGTGGTGAACTTCAAGCGCACCTATCGCGTTTACCGCGAGGAGGAGCTACAGGTGCGCCGTAAACGCCGTAAGAAGCTCAACGTCCCGCGGATTCCGATGCCCATACCGAGCGCCGTCAACGAGCGCTGGTCGGTCGATTTCGTGTCGGATCAGCTCGCCAACGGCCGGCGGTTCCGGGTGTTCAACGTCGTCGATGACTTCACGCGCGAGTGCGTGCTGCAGATCGTCGACTTCTCGATCTCGGGCCAGCGCGTCGTGAACGAGCTCGAGCGGCTCTCGGTCAGCCGACCGTTGCCGAAGACGATCGTCTGTGACAACGGACCGGAGCTCACTTCGAAGGCGATGTTTCTGTGGTCGCAGCGGCGCGGCGTGAAGCTGCACTTCATTCAGCCCGGCAAGCCGACGCAGAACGCGTTCGTCGAGAGCTTCAACGGCAAGTTCCGCGAGTACTGTCTGGATCTGAACTGGTTCACGAGCCTCGAGGATGCGCGGCTACGCATCGAGCGTTGGCAAGCGCACTACAACCACATCAGGCCGCATCGATCGTTGAACCGGAAACCACCCGCTGTGTTTGCCGCGAGTGTCGCGTGATATGTTCGTTTTCCCACATCGCCGGTGGCTCGTATCCGGGGGTACGGTCAATGACACCCGCGCGATCCAACACTACCTCGGGCACAAAAACATCGTCCATACCGTACGATACACAGAGCTCGCTTCAGACCGCTTCAAGGGCTTTTGGACCGACTGAAGACGACGCCAACGTTGGAGGCAGCCGACTGTCCCGAGAACAACCATTCACGGGAATGATCGCCATTTGTTGTGAAAGTACGGGGAGCGTCGATCTGATTCCGAGAGGTACAGCTAGCTGAACGCCTCTTGTTGGCCCCTCCCGCGCTTTCCCCTTG
>DATLWP010000105.1:0-4454 GCA_035576265.1 Candidatus Polarisedimenticolia bacterium | reverse complement strand
TGAACGTTGCCGTGCGATGCTCCCAGCACTCGCCCATGTTCGGGCAGCGCGCGCTCTCGCACACCGTGTGCAGGTCGAGCGTACGCATGATGTTATTCAAGTCTCGGTGGTTCGGACCGCCCCCGACTCTCACCCGCAGCCACGAGGGCCTGCGGTGCTCGCCAGGCGGCGGTGTGGATCCGCCCGGCAGGATGTTGAAAGGAGAACCCATTCGAGCAGCCTCAACCAAGGTCACTAACCAAGGCTATTCTACGCACACAAGCGATTGGACACAATCTGCCCTCCCAAACTGTCACGAGAGTCTCATCACTGCGGTGTGTCGCCAGAGCCGATTCGGCCGTGATGGCCGCCCTAGCACCAGGCAAGCTGTCAAAATTGAGGCACATATGGAACGCGTGTTTTGTTGTATTCTTACAACACACGGCGGAGTCAAGGCGCGTTTTCCCTCGCAAATCACTGTAAATAAAGCTATAAAATGGAATCCTGACGGCCCCTAAAGTGCCGGGATATTACCTACCTCAGATGACATACCAGCTCACGATCCAGCGTCCCGTCGAAGTTGAAGGCGTAGGGCTTCATACGGCGGTGCACAGCCGGGTGCGGCTATTGCCGGCGCCCGCGGATACCGGCATCGTGTTTCGCAGGGTGGATTTGGACAACTTCGAGATCCCTGCGCACGTGCACAATGTAGCCCGCGTCAGCTACGCCACCAGCCTTATGAAGCAGGGCGTGCTCATCTCCACCACCGAGCATCTGCTCGCCGCGCTCTACAGCTGCGGAGTGGACAATGTCTACGTCGAGCTCGACGCGCTCGAGCTGCCTATCTTGGACGGTTCCTCGAAGCCATTCATTGAAATGCTGCAGCGCGCCGGAACGCGCCGCCTGCGCCGCCAGCGGCGCTACATCAAAGTGGTCAAGCCGCTCGAGTTCACCGACGATGGCCGCCGCATCGGCATCTACCCCGCCGATCAATTCCGCGTACGCTGTTTTGTGGATTACAACCACCCCGCCATTGGGCCGCAGGATATCGAATTGGCCGTGGACCGCGAAACTTTCAGCCGCGATCTGGCCCCGGCGCGGACGTTCGGCTTCGTGAAGGATTTCGTGAGCCTGCAGGCCATGGGGTTGATCCGCGGTGGCTCGCTGGCCAACGCGATCGTGCTCGACGACGCCTCCATCTTGAACGGCCCGCTGCGCTTCGCCGACGAATTCGGCCGCCACAAGGCGCTCGACCTGATCGGCGACCTGGCTTTGGTCGGACAGCCGCTGCTAGCCCACATCGTTGCACACAAGGCGGGCCACGCCCTGCACACCCAGCTCGTCACGCGCCTGCTCGAAGATCGCTCTCTGTGGATCGAAACCACGCTGAATGGCGCCTCGCCTGAGGGCATCTCCCGCGAATCGGCCGCCCTCCCCGCTGTGCCGTAAGCTTCATCGCAGGTCGCGCAACTCCGGCCTGCGTTTCGATTGCTAAAGCTTTCCGGGGGGGCGACAATATCCGCTTCATGACTGCCGCAGACACAGCGATCGTCATCCTCGCGGCCGGCAAGGGCACGCGCATGCGGTCCGATCTTGCCAAGGTTTTGCACCGCGCCGGAGGGCGGCCTCTGATCGAGCATGTGGTGCGCGCCTGCCAGCCGCTCCGGGCCGCGCAATTGCTCGTGGTCGTGGGACACCAGGCCGAGGACGTCGCCGCCTGCGTCAAGCAGTTGGACGCGCAGACAATCGTGCAGAAGCCGCAGCGCGGCACGGGACATGCCCTGCAGATCGCCCGCCGCGCCATCCGCAGAAGTGCGAAGCTCGCCATCGTGGTTCCCGGAGACGCGCCGCTGCTGCGTGCCAAAACGCTTGCCGCCCTGCTCGATGCGCACCGCCGGGGCGAAGCCGCCGCGACGATTTTGAGCGCCGAACTCGCCGATCCCTCGGGCTACGGCCGCATCGTGCGCGATTCCGAGGGCCGCGTGCAGGCCATCGTGGAAGAGAAAGCCGCCACGCCCGAGCAGCGCGCCATTTGCGAAGTGAACTCCAGCATCTACTGCTTCACGCTCGAAAAGCTCTGGCCGTGCCTCGCCGCGCTCCGCCCGGATAACGTGCACCGCGAGCTCTATCTCACCGACGCAATCGCCCTGCTACGCCAGCGCAACGAGCGCGTGCTCGCGCAGATCGCGCCCGACGCGAACGAAATTCTCGGCTGCAACACGCGCTCGCATTTGGCTGATGCCGATCGCGTGTTTCGCGCGCGCAAGGCCGCCGAGCTGATGGATTCCGGCGTCACCATCTATCTCCCCGAGACGGTCGTGATCGACCCTGAAGTCACCGCCGGTCCCGACACGGTGATCGAGCCGGGCGTGCAGCTCCTTGGCAAGACGCGCATCGGCGCTGCCTGCCGCATCGGGACGGCCAGCATCCTCCACGACATGCACGTCGAAGATCATGCCGTCGTATTTCCGCACTCGAACCTCACTTCGAGCCACCTCGCCCCGCACGCGCAGGTAGGGCCGTTTGCGCGCTTACGGCCCGGCGCGCAGATTCGCGAAGGCGCGCACATCGGCAATTTCGTGGAAGTGAAAAATTCGGTGGTGCGCGAAGGCGCCAAGGCCATGCATCTCAGCTATCTCGGCGACGCATCCATCGGCCGCGAGACCAACGTCGGCGCGGGCACCATCACCTGCAATTACGACGGCGTCGCCAAGCACCACACGGAAATCGGCAGCCGCGTCTTCATCGGCAGCGACACGGCGCTCGTCGCTCCCGTGCGCGTCGGCGACGGCGCCTACGTAGCCGCAGGGTCGGTCATCACTGAAAACGTCCCAGCCGACGCTCTCGCCATCGCCCGGGGCCGCCAGACCAACAAGGCCGGCTGGGCCCGGCAGCGCCGCCTTGCCCTGAAGAGCGCGAAGCCCAAAGGAGGGCGCGCCCCCGGCAAGAGGAAACTTCGCTCACGCCCCAAGTCCCGGGCGAGACGCCGCAAGCCCCACCGCTAGGTGCTCCGGCGCAGGCTCCGGCTTTGTTGTGCTAAAATCCATTCATGAAATTCGGAGTGGTTCAGTTCCCCGGCTCGAATTGCGATGACGATGCTTACCACGCCATCGGCTCGGTGATCGGCCAGCCCGTCGAATTCATCTGGCACCAGTCCGAGCAAATTTCCGGCTTTGACGCCATCATTCTTCCCGGTGGTTTTGCCTTCGGCGACTATCTGCGCACCGGCGCGATCGCGCGATTTTCACCCGTGATGCGCGCGGTGGACCGCTTCGCGCGCTCGGGCGGTCTAGTCCTCGGCATTTGCAACGGATTCCAGATTTTGCTGGAGGCCGGGCTGCTTCCCGGCGCGATGCTGCGCAACCAGGGGCTGCGTTTTCTCTGCCGCCAGGTGCACATCCGCGTTGAGAATACGGACACGCCGTTCACCTGCGCCGCGCGGAAGGGGCAGGTGCTAGAGATTCCCATCGCTCACATGGAAGGCAACTACTTCTGCGATCCGGACACGCTCACCGAACTCGAACGCAACAAGCAGATTATTTTCCGGTATGCCACGCCGGACGGGCGCGTGGACGAACACGATCGCGAGTCGAATCCCAACGGCTCGCTCGCGGCCATCGCTGGCGTTTGCAACCGCGAGCGCAACGTCGTCGGCCTGATGCCGCACCCGGAGCGCGCCGTCGAATCTCCGCTCGGTTCGGCCGACGGCCTCGTGATTCTCCGTTCCATGGTCGAAAGTCTCTCTCGCCGCGCCGCCGAACGCGTGACCGCCTGAGCGGCCGAATCGTTATGACAAGCCTGACGAAAGAGAAAAGCAGATCCCTCGTCGTCCCGGTAGCGCGCTGCGCGCACCGGGACTCGCTCGGGATGACAGGCGCGTAAGCGAAGCCCCTAGAGGCCACGCGTGCTCGTGCTTGCGCGCCGCGCTTTTTGCTGCGAGAATTTGCGCTCACGCCGCGAGTCTAATGAGCCGATGATCGACACCGAAATCAAAGTGACGCCGCAAATCGCGGCCGAACACGGCCTTACGCCCGACGAGTACGCCCGCATCCAGAAAATCCTGGGACGCGATCCGAACTTCACTGAACTGGGCATCTTCAGCGTGATGTGGAGCGAGCACTGCTCCTACAAATCATCGCGCGTGCATCTGAAGCGGCTGCCGACGAGCGGCCCGCGCGTGGTGCAGGGGCCGGGCGAAAATGCCGGGGTGGTGGACATCGGCGACGGCCTGGTGGCCGTCTTCAAGATCGAATCGCACAATCATCCGAGCTTCGTCGAGCCGTTTCAGGGCGCAGCCACCGGCGTGGGCGGGATTTTGCGCGACATTTTCACCATGGGCGCGCGTCCGATCGCGGTGCTCGATTCGTTGCGCTTCGGCCCGATCGAACCGGGCCCGGCCGCGGGAAGCGCCACGTCCGAGGAAATCGCGCGCAACCGGCACATCGTGGACGGAGTGGTGCGCGGAATCGGTTTCT
>DATLWP010000104.1:0-14093 GCA_035576265.1 Candidatus Polarisedimenticolia bacterium | reverse complement strand
GGCTTTACCAGTCCGGCTCCATCTCAAATTTCGATTGCACCTACTCTGAATTTCGATTTGCGTGTTTCGCCGTAGCCTTCCTAGAGTGAGGTATGCACGCGAACTCCGTGCCCGAAGAGCACCGGGACGTCGATGTGCTGCATCGGATTGGGCAGCGCATCGCCGCCGCTGATCCTCTTTCCGCGGTGCTCAAATTGGTCGTGGAAGTCGTGTCGTCGGTCGCGAAGAGCGATTCCTGCTTCGTCTATGTCCTCGAAGGAAACGAGCTCACCTTGCGGGCCTCCCGGAACCCGCATGCGGATGTCGTGGATCGCCTGAAGCTTCGGATGGGCCAGGGCATCACCGGCTGGGTCGGCGAGCACAAAGAGCCAGTGGCGATTGCCAGCAGCGCCTCGCTCGATCCGCGGTTTCAGTCGTTTCACGATTTGCCGGAGGACAGCTATGAGGCGTTCTTGTCTGTGCCGATGCTTTGCCGCGACAGACTCGTAGGAGTCATCAACGTGCAGCACCGCGAGCCCCATGTATACAGCCGGCGTGAAATTCACCTGATCTCGACGATCGGTTTTCTCGTGGGTCCCGAGATCGAGTCGGTTCGGCTGGAGGCAGAAGACTCGAAGTCTTTTGAACTTTCGGAGGCGCGCCAGTCGGTTGAGAGCGCCAAAACCATTCTGCAGCGCAGCTTGCAGATTGATGAAGAAGAGGCGCAGCTCGTGTTGCAAAACGCGAGCCGGGAGCGGCGCAAGTCGCTGAAAGAAATCGCGGAAGCGATTCTGATCGCCGACGAAATCGCCAGCGCGCACAGAAGATTCAGATCCTGCTAATCGACTCAGCAAGCCATTTCCCCCAATTTTGGGCGCTCGGTTCCAAATCGAGGCGCCGCCCGGAGTTATTGTTTGGCGCGGTACATGCGGATCGGCCTGATGGCGCGATCCTGCGGGGCTTCCGGCTGGTTGTCGAGCAGAAGCGTTAACTCACCCTCTTCGGTGCTTCTTGGGACGAATTTCCAGGTGGTCGAGGGGTGGTAGGCGTCCTTTTCCATCACCACAAAGAACAGGGCGCCGGATTGGAAGTGGGGATTCAGGAGGGGAGCGTCGCCGAGGTCCCTGTGTGTGCCGTCGGCCAGGTTTCCTTCTTTGTCGAAGCTCACATCGAAGTTGTTGAGCGTTCCAGTGAGCTGACCGCCTTTCTTCTTCAGGGTCAGAGTGGCGAAAACCTCGCCGTTGAAGCTCGCCTTCCAGGTGCCCACAAACGACTCAAGATCGGGCGAGCTTTTCTTTGACTGCCGGCTATCTTGACCCGCGGACGCGGAGACGGGAAACGCGGCAAGGCAAACGAAAGCCACAAGGAGAAAGTTGCCGAACAGCAAACGCATGGCCCTGCTCGGGATGGTTCCGCGACTGCGACTGGCGGCTGTCATGAGGCGTTCCTCCCAAACGCAAGGGTTACGAGCCGGTGGAAGCATAGTGGCGCGTGCCGAAATTCCAGAGCGCGATGGCGCCGGCGAGAAATACCGCGGCCACGACAGGCACGACGCGCACATACTCGGGCGTGACCGTGCGGCCGAGCAGCCGCACGCTCGGATAGAACGACGCGAGCCCAAAGGGAATAATCCAGCAAAGAAAAAATTGGACGAGACCACTATAGATCGAAAGCGGGTAGCGGCCAAAGGCGATCAAGTTCCATACCGGCGGATGAACGCCGATGCGGTCCTCGAACCAGAAAGAGAACGTGGACAGGATCAGAAACACGGCGACGTAGATCACGCCGGCGCAGATTCCGTAGAAAACCAACAGGCCAAGCTTGCCGGGCGTCCACGCGACGTGCAGCCGCCCCGTGGCCCACCACATGCAGAAGGTTCCGGTGGCGATCTCCTGCATGGATTCGATGCGGAAGGTTTCGAACATCACCTGAAAGAGCGAGGAGACCGGGCGGAGGAGCACGCGGTCGAATTTCCCTTCGATGATGTAGTTGTTGCCGAAATCGTAGAGATTCAGGCTGATGACGTTGAACAGACCGTAAGGAATCTGCGTAAAGCCCCAGAGGAAAACCACTTCTGGAAGGGTCCAGCCGGCGAGCTGCGGCACTTTTTGGAACAGCACGACGACAAATCCCAGCGAAAAAATTGTGGCGGCGAAACTCGTTGCGAGGCTGATGAAGAAATCGCCCCGATAGCTGATGCGCACCTTCGCGTACTGCGAGAAGTACTCGAGAAAGAGCAGGAGATGCCGTTCGACAGCGGCGACGACGGCGGAGAGGCCGGTGTGTTCGCGCGCGGGAGCGGGTGCGGTGACGCTCATCTAAGGCCTCCCGCACAACGCCAAAGAGAGAACCCTGGGCCAGCGGTATGCGCCGGGCTCGGAGTGACAACACACATTTGATTGTGCGATGAACGATGCATTAGCCACCGTGGATCGTGATTTTGCGCAGGGAACGGCTCCACCACAAATGCGCGAGGATCAGCAGGGCCACGATCCAGAACCATTGCGTAGCGAGCGCACGCAGCGCTTGCGCCTCATTGAGTTTGCCGAGATAGATTTGCAGCGGCGTGTAGGCGATATGTTCGAAAGGCAGCCACGCGAGCACGGCGCCGATTTTTTCCGGAAAGAACGCAATCGGAATCAGCAGGCCGGACAGCAATTCGATCAGCCAGTACTTCGCGCGGATGAGCGCCAGAATGGATTTTAGGGGAATCGCGCAGGTCCCGATCATGAAGTTAATCGCGCCCATCAGAAAGAAACTGCCGAGAACGGCGAGGAGGAACAGTACGAAATTTTCGCGCGAGGCCGGCCCTTGCACCGGAAAAGCTACGGCGACAACGATGGCCGTCGGCAGCGTCAACAAGCCAAGCCGGAAGGCCGACTCGCCCATAGCGCGGCAGATCCACATCCATTGGACGGAAACGGGCTTGATCAAGTCCATAGCGATCTTGCCTTCGATCACCTCGTAGGCCATTTCCTGGTCAATGGTATTCCAGTAGAAGGAGCGGATGATCCAGCCGACGCTGACGTAGGTGATCATCTGCGCCATGTTGTAGCCGGCGATGGAATGGCCGGAACGATAGACGGCGCTCCAGATGAAGTAGTAGACGGTGACGTTGAGGAAGTAGGTGATGATGCCGGTGAAGTAGCGCAGGCGGAAGGCGAGGATGTTGACGAATCCCACGCGCGCAAATTCGGCGTAGGGCGCGATTGCTTCGGCGAGGGCGCTCATGGACGGGGCACCTTGGAAATTCTTCGTTGCGTCGAGGGTGCGATCGAGTGACGCGTAGCGGGGAAGCCGACCCTTTGTTTTGATCGAGTTAGAGGCGATTCTACTCGGCATAGAGTGACGGGTGGAAGGGCAGGGTGCTTCGGCTGATGAGACCGACCCGTCTCGGGACGGCAATGCTTATCGCTGCTTCGAACGCTCGGGAGTATGTAAATCTCAGGTCGTGTAGCGTGTCGATTAGAAGTGATGCCGGGCGTTTGTTTACAACGAGTTAGGGTGGTTTCTAATCGGCGCGAGTGTCGATTAGAAACGGCATTTCGAGAGCAATTTTCTCGCGGGTTAAAAGTGGCGAGGGACGGCAAGGCCCGACGCTTACGGCGGAGCGGCCGGAGCACCTGCGGCGACCTATTTGTCTTATCTGCTGTCAATCTCTCGCGACTCTCTTTTGTCAAACCACAAATTCTCTGCAAGCAAGTTAACACGGCCGTTGAAGATTTGAATCGTCCGCCCGTACGAAACAAGTACAGGGACTAGTACCCTGTACTTTGCCACGTCCGATCCTCTGGGCGGGGAACTGCGAAACTGCCGCGCTGAAGACCGCGGCCCTGCATTAAAACCTAAGTCAGATCTGGTGCCAGAGCCGGATGCGCGAGTAGAGCTAGACGAACCGCCACGTCACGAAAGGTCGAATCGTCGCGCCACGTCGCGAGCACTTCGTGCGACATCTGCCCGGTCCCGCACGACGGGACCGGCCGCTACAAGACCGTTGCCTAAGATGCCGCGGCCGACAAAGCCGCGATGGGGAGGAGCGGAGAAGCCAGGCAGGTTGGCGGGCTCAGAGGGCGATCTCAAGGGAAGCTTGGCCGGCGTAGATGCGTTTGACGACTTCCTCGATGGACTCGTCTTCGATCAGGAGGTCGCGGACCTCGATGGCAGCGAGAATCTGGCGGATAAGATCGGCTGTGGCAACGCGCGTGGGATCGAAGCCGATGCGGTAGGTCATTTCGTCGACCTGGTCGATCCTGAGACCATCACGCGAAAACGCGGCGACGCTGGGGACTTGCGCGCGGTCTTTCAACACGAACTTGACCTGCTTGGTGCGGATGAGCTTCTGCTTGAGCTGGTCGAGCGCCCCGTCGTAGAGGACGCGACCGTGATCGATGATCATGATGCGGCGGCAGAGCTCCTCGATGTCGTCGAGGTCGTGCGTGGTCAAGAGGACGGTGGTGCGGAAATCCCGGTTGATGGCGCGGAGGAAATGCCGAATGTGGTCTTTAGCCACGACGTCGAGGCCGATGGTCGGCTCGTCGAGGAAAAGCAGCGGGGGATTGTGCAGCAGCGCGGCGGCGAGGTCGCAGCGCATGCGCTCGCCGAGCGAAAGCTTGCGCACAGGAGTGTACAGGTAATCGCGGATGCCGAGGACCTCGTTGAAGCGCTCCATGCGCGCCTCGAAATCGCGCTGCGGGACATCGTAGATGCGGCGCAGGAGCTTGAAGGATTCGACCACGGCGATGTCCCACCAGAGCTGCGTGCGCTGGCCGAAGACGACCCCGATCGTCTTGACGTACTGGCGGCGCTGGCGAAAGGGAACGAAGCCGTTGACCCGGATTTCGCCGTTCGTGGGGACAAGGATGCCCGTGAGCATCTTGATGGTCGTAGACTTGCCGGCGCCATTGGGGCCGATGTAGCCGACCATTTCGCCGGCCTGGATCGAAAAGTTGACGCGATCGACGGCGGCGACAGTGTGGTAGTCGCGCACGAAAAGATTCTGAATCGAGCCCCAAATCCCCTCGCGGCGCCGGAAGGTGCGGAAATGTTTCGAGAGGTCGTGAACATAGATGAGGGGATCGTTGGGCATCGGCAAAGCGATTCTATCATCTTGGCCGCGAGGCGCAGATTGCGGACTTGAGATGGAAGACTTCGGACGAACCGATCAAACGGGGAGGGACAGAGAAGGCGCTGTGTACCCGGAGAAACGCCAGTGACGCCGGAGCCAAAACGCCCGCCCGACGAAATAGGCGCGGCCGCTAAACTAGACCGTGCGGCCCTTGGCGAGCATTTCCCTAACGCGGGCGACGATTTCGCCAACTCGCACCGGCCGGTAAAAGACCGCGGCGACGGGGGGCAGGGGAAAAGTTTCGGTGCGCGAAGCGACCAGCACCGCGGGTACGCGCTCGATCAGCTTCCGGATTCCCGATTCGCCGGCGATTTCGGGGACTGCTTCTACGACGACGGCGGAAGGGACCTGACCCGCCGAAAGGGCACGGCCCGCATCGTCCGCGGACTCCATGCCCAGGGTCTCGACGCCATGTTCGCGGAGTTCGGCGCGGACGGCCGCGCGCAGCTTCCAATCACGTGCGATGACGAAAACGATTGGCATCCCGCGGTGGAAGTATAGCATCGAGTTGGAGGCGGCTCGCGGCGCCGGCGAGATGCTGCTGACGGCACCGAAGGAGGTGTTTGCTTAGCCAAGCTGGAAAGGGGTTTGTTACAATTTGCTTGCTCCGAGGCAGGCCGCGCGGGCACGCGACCGATCATGGCGGAAAAAGGGAAACGCAAAAAACTCGTTCTGACGCTGACCGCGACGGTCGTTGTGCTGCTGATCGTCGCCGTATTTGTCATGCGCGGTCAGGCACCACTCGTGCCGGTCGTAGAGGTCGGTCGTGAGGATTTGAGCGCTACGATTACGAGCAACGGAAAGGTCGAGCCTATTTCTCCGGTCGTGGCACGGGCGGAATTTCCGACGTTCGTCAGCAAGGTGACGGCCGCCGAGGGGCAGGCAGTGCGCCGCGGAGAGGTGATCGTGACGTTGGACGCCGCAGACATTCGCTCGCAACTCGCGCAGGCACGCGCCGATTTGCTGACTGCCCAGACCGATTTGCAGAATGCCCGCGCCGGCGGAGCTCCGGAAGAAGTGGCGCGGCTGCAGGGAGATCTGACAGCGTCACGGCTGGAAGTCGCGAATCTCGAACGCGCGGGAACGGCTCTGGAAGCTCTGGCGGCCAAGCAGGCCGCGACACAGGACGAGGTCACGCAGAACCGGGCCAGCCTGGCGAAGGCGCGTGCCAATCTCCAGGCGCTCGAAGCGAAGAAGCAGGCGTTGGAGCAAAGATCGGCTGTGATCGTGGAGGGTGCCAGCTTCCGCGTCAGCCAGGAGCAGAATTTGGTGGAAGCGCTCGAAGAGAAGGTGCGTTCGGCCACGGTGACGTCTCCCATCAATGGGACGCTTTATTCGCTGCCAGTGAAATCCGGCGACTACGTCAAGGTAGGGGACACGCTGGCCGAGATGGCCAACCTGCAGCACGTGCGCGTGCGGGCGTTCGTCGACGAGCCGGACCTCGGCGCGCTCGAAACCGGGCAAAATATCGAGGTGACCTGGGACGCCAAGCCGGGGCGCATCTGGTCGGGGCACACCGAGCAAGTGCCCAAGCAGGTAGTGGCGCGCGGGATGCGCAGCGTGGGCGAGGTGCTCTGCTCGGTTGACAACGACCAACTGGATCTCCTGCCGAACGTCAACGTGCAGGTGCGAATTCTGATTCGCGAGCGGCGCGGCGCCCTGGTCGTTCCGCGCGCCGCTGTCCGGGAGGACAACGGGAAGCGTTACGTCTTCGTGTTGGTGGATCACAAGATTCACCGGCGCGATATCTCGGTGGGCA
Organism: Candidatus Polarisedimenticolia bacterium; assembly: GCA_035576265.1. Lineage (GTDB taxonomy): Bacteria > Acidobacteriota > Terriglobia > Acidiferrales > UBA7541 > Palsa-295. The sequence goes on along the minus strand of DATLWP010000104.1, from coordinate 7,230 downwards.
TCGCGAGTGCCTCGAAGTACGAAGTCGTGCAGGGCCTGATCGCCGGAGAGCGGGTGGCGCTCCCAGGCGAACACGAGCTGCGCGAGGGACTGGAAATCCGACCCTCGGAGGGAGATTGAGAGCACAACATATCCAGATTCCGCGATGGATCCCCGGCTTCCTACTGCTCACAATGTTTTCGTTGAGTCCCGCGGGTGTCGCGCCGGCCCGCGCGGCAGCGGCTCCCGCGGATGACGTATCCGGGCTGGTGCAGGCGGCGCAGCGCCAGTTCGATGACGGCGATTACGCCAGCGCGATTTCGACGCTGCAATCCGCCGTGTCGCGGAACCCGTCGAGCGCGCAAGCCTATTACTGGCTGGGGCGCAGCTATTACGAAATCCGCGACTACGACAGCGCTGTCGCGCAGGCCGAGAAGGCGGTCGCGCTGGACGCGGCGAACTCCGTCTACCATCAATGGCTGGGCCGGGCCTATGGAGGCAAGGCGGACCGCGACAGAAGTTTCTTCCTGGCGAGAAAGGTGAAGAAGCAGTTCGAAGAGGCCGTGCGGCGGGACCCGTCGAACATCTCCGCGCGACGGGATCTCGAGCAGTACAGCATCGATGCCCCGTGGATCGTGGGCGGCAGCAAAAGCGACGCGCTCGAACAGGTGAATGCAATCGCGGCGCTCGATCCGATCGAAGGCCACCTGGCGCGGGCGGTCTATTATCTCGATGCAGCGAAAAAGCCGGATGAGGCGGAGAACGAGTATCGCATGGTGCTGCTCGCCAAACCGAACAGGATCGAGCCCTATCTGGAGGTGGCCGGCTTCTTCGAGCAGCAGAAGAGGCCGTCCGACATGGAAACCGCCATCCAGGCGGCCGCGCAGGTTAATGCCAACGACATGCGCCTCATATTCTATCGCGGGGTCGCGGGCGTGCTTGCGAACGCCAATCTTACGAACGCGGAGCGGGACTTGAAATCCTACTTGGCCAGCACGCCGGATCGCAGCGATTGGCCGTCGCACGCGGCGGCGCGGCTGTGGCTGGGGAGACTTTACGAAGGCCAAGGAAAGCGCCCGGAGGCGGCAGAGCAATATCGCGCCGCGCTGCGATTGGATCCGCAGCGAAAGGACGCGCGCGCGCGGCTGGAAGATCTAGAGAAGTCCACGCGATGAGGGCCCATCACCTTCGATCTCCGCAGCGTTGAACCAGGCACTATCCCCCATGACGAGCGCGCGAAAAACGAAAGCTTTTTGGGGCGAGACTTGGGCGCTCGCCGTGCAGGCGTTGCGCGCCCACAAAGTGCGGGCCATGCTGGCGATGCTGGGCGTGGTCATCGGGAGCGGCTGCATCGTGCTCGTGGTCACGGTGGCTCTGGCGGGAAAGCAGTACATCCTCGGACAGATCGAAGGCGTCGGCGCAAACCTGGTGTATGCCAGCGTGGTCAACGCGGACGAGCCCGGGAGTGTGACGCTCGCGGATCAGATTTCGCCGGCGGACCTGCAAGCGGTGAAGGAAGAGCTCCCAAAGAAGGTGGTCGAGGCCGCAGGAAGCAAATCGGTGGCGATGAGGGTCATCGTAGGAGGCCGCGAGCGGCCCGTCAACCTGGTAGGGGTGACGGAGGGGTTCGAGCAGATCCGCAATCTCGAAATCCTTCGAGGGAGTTACTTCGGCCAGGACGACTTCGTGTCCCGGCGCAAAGTGTGCCTGTTGACGCAGCAGCTCGCGCGGCGCGTGTTTGCGTATGAGGATGCGGTCGGCAAGGACATCCGGATCGGCGAGCTGCATTTCACGGTGATCGGCGTGTTCCGGGAACGCGTGGCGACGCTCGGACAGACGGAGATCACGCGCGAGTCAGCAATCATCCCGTTCTCGCTTCTCGGCTATTTCACGGGTGAAGATTATTTCCAGACGCTCTACGTGAGAGCCAACCGTCCCGAAAACGTGCCGATGGTGACCCGCGAAGTGGCGGAAATCCTGCAGGGCCGTCACCGGAGGGGTGCGCAATATCACGTCCAGAATCTGACTGGGATTCTCGAGACAGCACGCCAGATCGCCGCGGCGCTCACGGCGGTGCTGGTTGTGATCGCGCTGATCGCGCTGACGATCAGCGGTATCGGGATCATGAACATCATGCTCGTCACGGTGACGGAGCGAACGCGCGAAATTGGAATTCGCAAGGCCATTGGAGCGTCGCGCGAGGCGATCCTGTACCAGTTTCTCATGGAGGCGCTGGCGATCAGCGGGACCGGCGCGCTCGCCGGAATCCTCATTGCGGTGATGATTCCGGGCCTTCTCAATTTCTTGCTCGGCTTCTTCCCCGAGGCCGGGGATATTAGCGTTCCCGTATCCTGGATTTCAGTGGTGCTTGCCTTCGTAGTATCCTGCTCGACGGGCCTGATCTTCGGGTATCTTCCCGCGAATCGGGCGGCGAGACTTCAGCCAACGGAATCGCTTCGCTATGAATAGTTCGACGAATCGAAGGAAGGCAGCGGTTCGCGGCGTCCTCGTTCTGGGAGGGATGATGGCGCTCATCTCTCCGTATCCCACGCAAGCGCAGGACGCGGAAAAGTTGACGCTTCGGCAAGCCGTTGTGCTCGCTCTGCAAAACAGCCGCGAACTTAAGCTGGCGCGCATGCAGTACAACGTCGCGCTCGACGAGGCGCGAGTGGACCGCGCGGAGTTTCGGCCAAACTTGTACACGGGCGCGGGCGCGGCGTACACGCACGGTTTCCCGTCGCTGCCCGGTGGGCAGGCGCCCTCCGTCTTTCAATTGGACTATACGCAGACGCTCTTCAATCCGCTGCTGAAGGGCCAGCAGCGCGCAGCCGAGGAACGGGCGAAGAACCAGAAGATCGAGATGGACCGGACGCGCGACGGCGTGATCGTCCGCACGGCGACGGTGTACTTGGAACTCGCCAAGGTGAAGCACTCGCTCGAGCTCATGCGCGCCGAGGAGGCGAGTGCCGAAAAAATTCTCGGGGTCGTGCGCGAGCGCGTTGGGGCGAACCAAGAGCTGCCCATTGAAGTGACACGCAGCCAATTGACGCTGGCCCGCATCCGGGAGCGCATCGTGAAGCTCGGTGACCGCGCGGACATTCTCGAGGCGCAGATTCGCGACCTGACAGCCATTCCGGAGAGCCAGTCGATCGAGGTCGATCAGGAAGAGCCCTCGTTCGCCGAAGCGCTTTCGGCGGAGCCGGCCGAAGCCGGGATGGTCGATTTGGCCGTGCGAAACGACCGCAGTGTTGCCGAAGCCGAAAACGAACGCTCGGCGCGCGAGCACATTCTGCGGGGGGCACGATTGAGCTACTGGCCCACCGTCGATCTCGTAGGCCAGTACAGCGTCCTGAGCAAGTTCAACAATTACGAGGACTTTTACAAGACGTTCGAGCGCAACAATTTCAACATTGGCTTGCAGGTCACGATTCCGATTTTCGCCGCGAAGACTTCCGCAAACGTCGCGCTCGCCAAGAGTCAATTGAACGCCGCCGAGCTGAGCCTCGGACAAAAGAGGCAGGAAGTGCGCCTCGACGCCCAGCAGAAGTTCCGCAGCGTGCGCGAGTCGGACGCGAGCCGGGACGTGGCGCGTCTGGATCTGCAACTGGCGCAGGAAACCCTGCAACTCGTCCAGGCGAAGTTTGATCAGGGCCGGGCGACTCTCCAAGATGTCGAGCAGGCTCGCCTGGACGAAAGTGACAAGTGGGTGGCTTTCCTTGACGCGGACTTCGCTCGCCAGCAGGCCCAGCTCGCATTGTTGGAGGCGACCGGGCAATTGGCGAAAGTATTCCCATGAGAAACAGGGGCAGAGAAACCTTGGGAGTCGGATGGGAATCAAGTAGAATGAACCGAGCGTGTTCCCGCGAGATATATCCAGTTTCAATTCTGAGGGATGGTGCGTAGATGCCGTCGGCGATGAAAACTCTTTTCCTGAATCCCCCGAGCTTCGAGAAATTTGACGGCGGCGCGAGCTCTCGGTGGCCCGCCACGCGCGAGATCGAATCCTATTGGTATCCGGTGTGGCTGTCGTACTCCGCCGGGATGCTGCCAGGCAGCCGCCTGCTCGACGGTCCTCCCCACCACGTCACGCCAGCCGAAGTGGTTAAAACGGCCCAGGATTACGAATTCGTCGTGCTGTTCACATCGACCGTGGGTTTTCATAGCGACCTGCGCATGGCCCGCGCAATGAAGGAAAACAAGCGGGATCTGAAGATCGCTTTCGTGGGCCCTCACGTGCAAATCAAGCCGGCGGAAAGCCTGCTGGCGAGTCCGGACATTGATTTCGTGGTGCGCGGGGAGTTCGATCATGCGGTGGTCGAGTTTGCGCAGGGCAAGCCTCTTTCCGAGATTCAGAACGCCAGCTACATCCAGGACGGCAAAGTGGTGCACAACCCGTCGCGGCCGCTGCTGCAAACCGCGGAGCTGGACGCCCTGCCTTTTGCGACCGAGGTGTACGAGCGCGATCTGAAAATCGAGAATTACAATGTGCCCTTCTTGCTGCACCCGTTCGTTTCCTTCTATACAACCCGCGGGTGTCCGGCGCTTTGCACCTTTTGCCTGTGGCCGCAGACGCTTTCGGGCCACGCCTGGCGCGTGCGTTCGGTGGAAAGCGTGGCGCGGGAGTTTCGGCAGGCGCACCAGATGTTTCCGCAGGCGAAGGAGTTCTTCTTCGACGACGACACTTTCAATATCCGCAAGGACCGCGTGCTGGCGCTGTGCAAGGAATTCAAGCCGGTGGGCTTCCGGTGGTCGTGCACGGCGCGCGTGCACGGCGATTACGAAACGCTGAAAGCCATGGCGGACGCCGGCTGCCGGCTGCTGATCGTGGGCCTCGAATCGGGCGATCCGCAAATCCTGAAGAACATCAAGAAGGGCCAGACGGTCGAGATGGGGCGCACCTTCGTAAAGAACTGCAAGAAAGTCGGCATCCACGTGCACGGGGACTTCATCATCGGCCTGCCGGGAGAGACCAAGGAAACGATCGGGAAGACCATCCAGTTCGCGAAGGAGCTTGACTGCGAGACCATTCAGGTTTCCCTCGCGCACGCCTATCCGGGCACGGAACTCTACGAGCTGGGAGCGCGGGAAGGTTTTCTCCACGGAGAGGCCATTACGGACTCAGGCGGCCATCAGCTTCCTCATCTCGAATACCCGGGCCTGTCGAAGGAATACATGGTCGAAGCGGTCAACCGCTTCTACGACCGCTATTATTTCCGGCCGAGGGTCGCTTGGCGCATCGTGCGCGACGCGCTATGGGATGGGCATGAACGCAAGCGCCTGTATCACGAAGCGGTGGACTTCCTCAAACTGCGCGCCGACCGCCGGAAGGTGGCGCGGAAGGGCGTCGACAAAAAGGCCATCGTAGCGGTGCCCGCGCATTCCGGAGTCGGCGAGTCCCAAGAGGCATGAAAGCGCACCAGGGGCTGCGTCTCAAAACCTACATCCTGATTTGCATGATGATTTTGTTCGGCCCTCTGGGCGACGTCGTGCTCGGGAAGGGCATGAAACACATCGGGGCGATGGCGAGCTGGGCTCCGGGCGACGTCTTCCAATTCTTCTTTCGCACTTTCACCACCGGCACGATCTGGCTGGGGATCGCCTCGCTGATGACTTTCTTCGTCGCGTATATCCTCGTTCTCTCGTGGGCGGACTATAGTTACGTGCAGCCGGCTTCGGCGATGTCCTACGGCTTGATCGCGCTGCTTGCGTACTTCGTGCTGCACGAGGAGATCACGCCGACCCGCTGGGCCGGGGTGCTGCTGATTTGTCTCGGTGTGTTCGTCGTCGGCCATACGCATCCGCGCACCACGGAGCGCGATCCGTGCTGACGCAGCTGCTGTATATCTTTCTGATCGTCTTTCCCGGCACCGGCGGCGAGATCTGCGTCTCGCGCGCGATGAAGCAGGTAGGAGAAGTGACCGATTTCCGCCCGCGTGCCATCGCTCGGGTCATCGGACGGGCGATGAAGGTGCCCTGGATGTGGATCGGCCTCTCCATGATGGCGCTGGGTTTCTTTGCGCTTCTCGGGATGCTTTCGGTCGCCAACGTCAGCTTTGTGTTTCCGGCCACGGCGCTGAGCTACGCGGTGGGCGCTCTGGGAGGCAGACTGTTTCTCGGTGAGCGCGTCACGCCACAGCGTTGGATCGGAGTTCTGGTGGTCTGCATCGGCGTGACGCTCGTGTTCCTCGGCAAGGGATAGAGCATGGAAAGCTGGACCGCCGTTCGCGACGCGCTTCTTGCGCTGGCGCTCGCGCCGTCCGCTTACTATCTGCTTGCCAGTTTTGCCGCTTGGCGCTTTTTCCGCAACCGACCTGCCGCTCCTGCCGGCGTTTCTGCGGATTTCGCTCCGCCGGCGAGCGTCTTGAAACCGATCCGCGGGCTCGATCGCGAGGCCTACGAAAATTACGCGAGCGTTTGCCGCCAGGACTATCCGGAGTTCGAGATTCTCTTCTGCGTGACCGATAAGCAAGAGCCCGCCATCCCGGTCATTGAAAGACTGATTCGCGATTTCCCCGAGCGCCGGATCCGATTGCTCTTCGGCTCGGAACCGCTGGGCGTAAGCGACAAAGTGAACAAACTCTGCCGCATGGCGCGCGAGGCCCGCCACGACATCGTCATCGTGAGCGACAGTGACGTTCGCGTCGACCCGGGGTTTCTGCGCGCCGTCGTCGAGCCGTTCCGCAATGCCCAGGTGGGCGGCGTTACGTGTCTCTACCGCGGCCTGACGGACGGCTCCTTCGCAAGCAGCCTCGAAGCTCTCGGTAACAGCACCGATTTTGCTCCGGGCGTGCTGGTGGCGTGGCTCTTCGGCGGCGTCGACTTCATGCTCGGCGCTGTGATGGCCACGACGAAGAAACATCTCGCCGAAATCGGCGGATTCGAGTCGCTCGCCGACTACTTCTGCGACGACTACGAACTAGGCAACCGCATCGCGGCCCGGGGTCATCGCGTCGAGCTGAGCAAGTTTCCGGTGGACATCGTCTATCCGCGCGGAACGCTCTTCGACGCATTTCGCCATCAGCTTCGCTGGAATTTGAGCATTCGCTACTCGCGCCCCTGGGGACATCTCGGCCTGATTTTTTCGCAAGGTCTGCCCTGGGCGCTGCTCGCTGCTGCGATCGCGCCAACGCCCGCGATTGCGGCGGGCTACATCGCTGCGTATGTTGTGCTGCGCGCGTGGCTGGCTCTTGTGGCGGGAGCGTGGGGCATGCAGGACTCTCTCGCATGGCGGAACATGTGGCTGCTGCCCCTG
>DATLWP010000103.1:0-3633 GCA_035576265.1 Candidatus Polarisedimenticolia bacterium | reverse complement strand
GTCCAAGCTCATGACGACAGGAATCGGATCGGACAGAAAAGATCGTGCGCACTCACCAGGAACCGCTAACTCGAGCGGGTCACGCGCTTCATGGCCTCAGAGTTTATGGTAAGTTTGCCTTCCTGCTTCAGCCGATCCACGAGGGCGGTGTGGAAAGCCTCGAAGGCCGCGTCCTTCTTGGTCTGCAAGATCTGCTGCTTGATCGCATCCTCTTGTTTGGCGAGGTCGACGGGGTTTGGAGCGTCGTGCGAAACGACGCGATAGACCAGCCAGTTGTCCCCGACTTGCGTAGGTTTGCTGACCTGTCCGACCGCCATATTGAAGGCCGCATCGACCTGGCGTCCAGTGCCGACATCAGGAATGGAGCCCGTGCGCGAGAATGAGTCAGATGTTTTCACGGCTAGGTCGAGCGCCTTGGCGGCTTTCTCCAACGCTTCGCCGCCCTCGGCGCGCTTCGAGAGTTCTTCGGCGCGAGTCCGGGCGAGATCAATCGACTTTTCGCGTTGATAGTCAGCGAGCACGCGGTCATGTACTTCCGCGAGTTCGCCGGGATGGGCCGGGAGGACATCCTTCACCGTCAGAATGACGTATCCGCTATCGGTCTGGATTGGCCGGCTCAACTCGCCAGGCTGCAACCGGAACAGCATCTGTTGCAAATCGGGGGAATTGCTGAGATAGCCGAGCGGATCGGTGATTGCAGCCGGGGGTGTCTCGCCCAACTCGAGGTGAAACCGCTTCGCAAGGTCCTCGAGCGGTTGCCGGTCCGACTGCCGGACCGCCGACGCCATCTGATCTTCCAGGTCGTTTGCCTCGGTAGTCGCCTTCTGTGCGAGAACCCGCTGCAATATGGATTCGCGGACTTCCTCAAAACTCTTCGTGTGCGCGGTTTCGCGGTCGAGAACCTTGATGATATGGAAGCCGTATTGCGTCTTCACCAGATCGGAAATTGTGCCCTTCGGCAGACTAAAGGCGGCCTTCTGAAATTCCGGAACCGTTTGCCCTTCCACGATCCAACCCAAGTCGCCGCCTTTCGGCTTGGTGCCATCGTCCTCGGAATACCTTTTTGCCAAGTCTTCGAAATTGGCGCCGTGATTGGCCTGCTTCAGGACGGCTAAGGCCTGCTGGCGGATCTCCGCAATCTCGGCATCGGTCTTGCCGACAGTCTTGAACAAGATGTGCTCGACATGGACGCGATTCTGGACTTTGTACTCATCGATGTGCGCATTGTAGTAGGCCCGCAATGTGTCGTCATTGACGTGAATGCTCTCCCGCACTTTTGCGAGATCGAGGAGGGCATAGCGCGCGGAGCGTTTCTCCGGAATCTGATACCGGGATGAGTTTTTCGCAAACCAGGCTGAAAGGTCCGCGTCCGTCGGATGAATGGACGAAGCCAAATCGGCCGGCTTGATCACGGCATACTCGATTTTCACTTTTTCGTTTCGCCAACGGAACTGTTGCTCGATCTCCGCGGGACTGACGGTGATAGCGTCTGTAACCAACTGGTGGAACTTCTGAACCAGCATTTCGTCCCGAAGGACGCTTTCGAATTGTTCAACGGACATCCCTGTCCGCGTCTCAACCTCGCTCGTGTAGCGATCTTTCAGCCACGTATTCCCGGACCACGCGGTCGGCAGAATTTCCTTGATTCGCTCGGCTTCTTCCTCCGGAGTAACCCGAATGCCCATTCGCTGCGCCTCGTACTCGAGGGCACGTTGGAAAATCATATCGTTCAGGAGCTGCTTGGCATAAAAGCCCCTCATCATCGGCGGAATAGCCTGATTGCGCGTGGCTTGGTCGAATTGCCGCTGGAAATCGACAACTGTGACGTTTCGCCCGCCGACAGACGCGATCGTCTCTGGGCTGGTGGCGTCTGGTCCACTCATCAGTCCAGGCACGAGGGTGACCACCATACTGACAATGATTAGGCCCAGAATCACGGCCATGCTGATCTTGATCCACCGGTTTCGATCCAGATCCCGCTGCTGAATGCTTCTCAACATGTTTTTGTACGGCCTTTCCTAAAGGCTTGGATGAAACGATTATAGAAGACGACGCGCCTGAATCCCAAACCGAATTGCAAGTCAGATGCGGTTCTGCAGCTTCGGGTAATTGACCATCGCCCATCCGAACACTGTGACTTACGAGCTAAGTTTGAGCCCAGCAGAGCGAGCTGGGCACGAACGGGCCAGCTCGCGGCTTGGCAAATGATTTGAACGGCGTAGGGCAGGGTGGTAGGCTGGCCGAACCGAAGCCAAGAACTGCACCGCTCCCCAAGCATTGGGTTGGAGGTGGCGGAATGCGGATGCGCTCAGGTTGAGAGCATAAGGGCGGTACCGCAGACAATCACGACGGCCAGCAAAGGGTACGGGCAATGGGCGCTACGGGAATTAGACTCGGTCGAAGGGGTTCGGTTGAAGCGGAGACGTTCGCAACGGTGCGCCAACTCCTGGGAGAGCTTGGCGGGGGGCGAGGGCTCGAAGAGCTTGCGGCGCGCGGCGCGGCGGCGCACCTCGAACGCGAGCTCGGACTAGGAAGTCTCGAGCGAGTGGAGCTGGCGCTCCGCCTGGGCGATGCGAACGGAGTGCACCTGCCGGACCGAGTGGTGGCGGAAGCCGACACAGTACAAGATCTGATCGATGCGCTCTTGCACCACATCCGAGTTGGCCCACAGGAGAACACCCACACGAGCGCTAATCGCGAAGAATTGCACTCAGCGACCGTCGGACGAGCAGCGACGCCGGCCCTGCCCGTGCAGCGCGCGAATCTCGAGCAGGAAATCGGCAGCGCTCCCACGCTGACAGAAATCCTGCGGCTGCGCGGGATCGGGGAACCCTCTCGAGAGCACATCCATCTTTACGAAGAGAACGATCAGCCGCGCTCGATCACTTACGGCGAACTCTACCAGCGAGCCTCGGCGGTGGCCGGCGAATTGCAGCGCCATGGCCTCGAGCCCGGTCAGACGGTCGCCATTATGCTTCCTACGTGTGCCGAATTTTTCTTCACATTCGCTGGAATTCTGCTGGCGGGCGGGATTCCTGTACCAATCTATCCTCCCTTCCGGGCCGACCGCATCGCCGAATACGCCTCGCGACAGGCGAACATCCTGAGCAACGCCGAATGCCGATTTCTGATCAGTTTCCGCCAAGCGGAGGGTTTGGCGCGCCTGCTGAAGCCGCGCGTCCCGACGCTCCGTGAGGTGCTGAATGCGCACCGCCTCGCGAACGCGCCATCCCGTCCCGAACCCACCTCGACCGAGTGGCACCCGGTCGAGAATCTTAGCCACCACGCGCGCGGGGAGGACATCGCCTTCCTGCAGTACACATCCGGCTCGACCGGTGATCCCAAGGGTGTCGTGCTGACGCATGCAAACCTGCTCGCGAATATCCGCTCAATTGTCGCTGGCATCGAGCTTCGGCCGCAGGATGTGGCCGTGAGCTGGCTGCCGCTATATCACGACATGGGATTGATCGGAGCGTGGTTTGTGCCGCTCTTCTCCGGCAATCCCGTGGTGGTGATGTCGCCGCTCGCGTTTTTGAGCCAACCGGTGCGGTGGCTCCGAGCGATCCATCGTCACGGCGGAACGATGAGCCCGGCGCCAAATTTTGCTTTCGAGCTCTGTCTGCGAAAAATTGC
>DATLWP010000102.1:0-6332 GCA_035576265.1 Candidatus Polarisedimenticolia bacterium | reverse complement strand
GTAATCTTCCGGCATGCCGTAGTTCACGTAGACCACGGGAGCCGTGACTTCTCCGGAGGGCGAGTAGGCGTTGAATCCGGCGACGGCGCGCGTGTCGAACGTGGCTTTATCGCCGTCGATCGGCGGCTCGGGAGAAGCGAGGATCCTGTGTGCGGGCTTCATCAGCTCGAGCTTGATTTCGCGCGGCTGCGGCAGCCACACGCTGTAGCTGACGATTTCGGCGTCGAAACCGAAGCTGCGATACTGGTCGCGCAGCCATTCGGCCACGCGGTGGCTCGCTTCGGTCCCTGCCATGTGCGGCTCGCTGCTGAGATATCGGAGATCGCTTTCGGCGTGGGCAGCGTCGGGAACGCTGCGAAAATCTTGCTCGAGCTGGCGTTCCGCCGCGACGCGCGCGGGGGCGAAGCCGGCAATGCCGGCCGAATCCTGCGCGCGACCGGAAGTTGCGAAGAAAAGAACGCACGAAGCTGCGAGAAGAATCGCGGCGAAACAGAAAAATTCTTGGAGCCTGCTCGGCGCGGAAAGCCCCTCAAAAGTGTACCGGGCTCGAAGGTGGCCGGTTCTTTGTTTTCTGTATGTTACAGCGATCTCAGCTCGCACGGGTGTACCGGGCTGAGCGAGTGAAGGCTGAGTAGTGATCCGCGATTGGGGGAGGCGGGATTTGGCGTTGCTGGGGCAGTCGCTCGCAATGGAGGAGCCCCTGCCCCTTTCTTGCTGCGGCTTTGGGCAGGTTGGCAAAGTTCCCTGACGTGTTGTCGGCCTCTCTGTTCGCACTGCGAACCCCCACGTCCAAGCTGCCATGATCAAGGGGAGGATTGCAAACGGTTGTTCGTGTAGACAGTACAGGGCCGAAGATTGGCCGTAAGGAGTATAGCGGCGCCTGCCGGCGTCCTGAATGATTCGCGCGGACGTCCCGACTGGCGGCACTGAAATTTTTGCCGAGAAGGTACCGAAGCCTATTTGTTTCGAAGATTCAGCCGATAGACATGCTCGAATCCACTGACCCACGGAATGCCCAGCAAACCAGGCTTCACGCTTACGACGATCGAGCCGCTCTCAGGTAATTTGGGATAAATACGGCTGTCCACGGGAATGGACTCCACTCTCCTGCCCTGGCGCCACGAATTTACGGTAACGCTCTGTCCAAACGTACCTTCACGCTTGCTGACCACCGTCGTCGGATGCTGCGCTGGCGCGGAGCGATCCAGAAGCGCATTCAGAAACACAGCGAGGGCGAAGAGCCAAAGAACGGAAGACACGGCGATGTAACGCGGCTTGGGAGCATAGGAATCGGAGTCGTCCGCATTGTCGTACTTGGCGGCCCAGCCGAGCACTGCCACGCCCGCAAGCAGGGTCACGCCGAGAAGAGCGTAGGCGAGCGTTTGGTCCAGCGGGCGATACGAATTGATCGCGAACCAGGACGCTAACCCGCCAGTGAGCAACACTCCGAAAAGTAGTTTCATATTTCAGCTCTCGGTGGCATGACTTCCCGCAGGCCCGTCAGACGACGCGGTACGCATTGGAGATCACAGGCGGGAAATGGATCTGCCAGAAGTTCGCCGCTCCATGCACAAACTCGATTCCCAGCGTCCATTTTCCGTCCCGCAATTGTCCGACGTGTACCACCCGGAACTCCTGCGCCTCCCGGGAGTTCCTGTTCTCAAGCAGAATCGTCTGTCCTTTTTGCAACCTGGCAGCGAGCGCCAGCGATCCCCCATACGCATTCACCGAAAGCATGCGCGTGAACTCACGGAAAGACTCCCCAAACACATTCTGCCCATACACCTTGACGGGCACGGATAAGCCCAGCCTCTTGCTTCGTCGCAAGCGTCTGCCTGGCTTGTTCGGGGCGCTCGGCGGACTCATCGAAGAAGAGAATAGAGTCGGGAATTGAAATCGGGCAATAGTACGGGAAGGTTTCTGCGCTTGTTGATCAACGCGGCGCCCGAAAAATGGGGTCCACCAGACGCCGGTTTTGTGGACTTTACGGTTGCGAAGGGCGCTACTAGGGACGCTGGTGCTTATCGAGGTCCAGGGAGTCTCGCTCGCTTGACGCGGGCGGGCGGGGGCCGTAGGGTGTTTCTGTACAGCGCTGAGCGAACGGCGGTCGAGCGGCGCGCGTGAGCAAAAAGATGAAGATTCTGGTCTCGGGCGCATCGGGGCTGGTGGGCACGGCATTCACGGCCGCGGCTCGCCGGGAGGGCCACACGGTGGCGCGGCTGGTGCGCCCGGGAGGCTCGGCTGGCGCGGGCGACGTCCGCTGGAATCCGATGGCAGCGAGCATCGATGCCGCCGCGATGGAAGGCGCCGATGCGGTGGTGCATCTGAGCGGGTCGAACATCGCCGACGGCCGCTGGACGCGCGCGCGAAAGGCAATCCTGCGCGGCAGCCGGATCGCGACGACGCGCGTGCTGGTGGACGCGCTCGCGCAGCTTCAGCAAAAGCCGAAAGTGTTGCTCAGCGCGTCGGCGATCGGCTATTACGGCGATCGCGGCGAAGAAATCCTCACCGAATCGAGCGGTCCCGGCACGGATTTTCTCTCCGTTCTCACGCGCGACTGGGAGGCCGAGGCGGTGCGCGCGGAATCAAGCGGCATCCGTACCGTGCTTCTGCGGTTCGGCCTGATCCTCTCCTCTCGCGGGGGTGCGCTGCCGAGGATGCTCCTGCCGTTTCGGTTCGGGGTGGGCGGGCGATTCGGCAGCGGCAAGCAATGGATTTCGTGGATTACGCTCGAGGATACCGTGGAAATCATGCGTGCGGCCATCGCGAACCAACAGTTCACAGGCCCGGTGAACGTGGTGGCCCCGAATCCGCTGCGCAACGCCGAATTCACGCGCATCGTGGCGAAGACGCTTCACCGGCCGGCGCTTTTTCCCGTGCCCGCTTTCGCGTTGCGTGTTGTCTTGGGCGAAATGGCGGACGCCCTGCTGCTCACCAGCGAGCGCGTGCGGCCCGAACGCCTGCTCTCGGTAGGTCACCCATTCCGCTTCGACGATTTCTCCGCTGCCTTGCGAGACATTCTCGATCGCCGCGTTTAGTCCGCTGCCTCCCGAAATTCCTTCAGACTTTCCCACGAAGGTCGAGCGAAGTGGAATGCACGTGTTGTGCGCAAACCCTTGATCGCTCATCCCGAATCGGAATCGCGAGCGTGCCATTGTGGAACGTTTTCGAAGACATCTACTCGCGCGTCTGCTGCTTCGACTCGCTTCCGTAAAGATAGATCGCGTTCCTCTTGAATCGTCCAAACCCTCTACTCCGTGAGGTTTAGCTAAAAACTTCGTTTTCACATCGGGTTAAGGGAGTATTCCCAAGCGAAGCCTTACGATCTGCTCCGCTTTGGCACATATCTTGCGTTGAGCCCCCGCGCATGAAGAAAATCGACATCTCGGAAGATTGGCGCGCCCAACGTTCGACTGGCGCGAGCAAGGCGTCACGCCTCGGTCGCAGCCGCGTGCGTTTGGCAATTTGCGCGGCTCTTTGCTCGGCTGCGGCGCTGCAGTGCGGTTGCGGAGCGGCGGGGTCGTCGCCCTCGTCGATGCCCCCACCCGCGGTCGTGTCGGTAACGGTGCAGCCGGCGAGCGCAAGCATGTTTCTCGGCGGGACGCAGCAATTTCAAGCCGTCGTGGCGGGCAGCACGTATACAAGCGCGACGTGGGAAGTGGACGGCGTGCCCGGCGGCAGCGCGAGCGCAGGAACGATTTCAGCGTCCGGATTGTACACGGCGCCGGCGACTCTGCCCTCTCCAGCAAGCGTGACGGTGACGGCGGTGAGCCAGGCCGACGCGCGCGCCAGCGGCTCGGCGAGCGTGAGCCTGAAGGACGACATCGTCGTGGCGGTCTTGCCTGCTGCGGCCAGCGTTCCGGCAGGCGGCGCGCAAGTATTCACCGCGAATATTTCCGGGACGAGCGGCTTTGCGACGGGCGTCAATTGGAGCGTGAACGGAATTGCGGGCGGCAATGCAACCGTGGGAACGATCGCGTCCACGGGCAGCTCGGGCGGAGCGGAAACGGCGCTCTACACAGCCCCGGCTGCTCCCCCGTCGCCTGCCACGGTAACCGTGACGGCCGCGAGCGCGGCGGACGGCGCGAAATCCGGCAGCGCCAGCGCCACGGTCGCCTGTGCGGCCACGAATTCGATTTCGCCAGCTTCGGCTAATGTAGCGCCCGGCCAGACGCAATCCT
Source organism: Candidatus Polarisedimenticolia bacterium (assembly GCA_035576265.1). Lineage (GTDB taxonomy): Bacteria > Acidobacteriota > Terriglobia > Acidiferrales > UBA7541 > Palsa-295. The sequence goes on along the minus strand of DATLWP010000102.1, from coordinate 2,151 downwards.
TCACCGCGTCATTCTGCATCGCCGCGGGAGCGAGCATCGCGTGGGACGTGAACGGAATTGCGGGCGGCGACGCAACGGTGGGAACGATCGCGCCGACGACCGGATCGGGCGGAGCGACGGCGATCTACACTGCGCCGGCCGCTCTCCCCGTGGCTAATCCAGCGACCATTCACGCGATTGCGACGCCGCCAGCGGGCGGCGCGGTGACGGCAGCGGCGACGGTCACGATTGCGAGCAACGTGAGCGTGAGCGTATCGCCCAACGCCGCGACGCTTTCTCCGGGCCAGCGCGCCGCGTTTACTTCCATGGTCGCGAATTCGAGCGATACGGGCGTGACGTGGTCGGTCAACGGAATCGCGAATGGAAATGCGACCGTGGGCCAAGTCTGCCAGCCGAATTCGAATCCGTGCGTCGCGCCCACGGCGCCGGGCTTGGGAAGCGTGGACTACCTGGCGCCGGCATCCGCGCCGCCGACAAACCCGGTGACGCTGACGGCGACGAGCCACGCCGATCCCTCGCGCAACGGCGCGGCGACCATCTTGATCAGCGTGACCACGGGCACGGTGAGCGTCACGATTGCGCCGCCGTACGCGTTCGTGCCTCCCTCCGGCGGAACGCCCAGCACCAAGCAGTTTTCTGCCACTGTCACGGGCAGCACCCACACGGCCGTTACGTGGAGCGTGCAGAGCGCCATCGCGGGTCAGGGTTGTGCCGGCGCGGCCTGCGGATCGGTGAGCCCGAGCGGTCTCTTCTCTGCGCCCACCGTGGCTCCTTCGCCGAACGCGATCTCCGTGATTGCGACCAGCCAGGCCGACCCCACGAAATTTGCTTCCGCAACCGTCGCGCTCACGAGCGGGCCGGTGATCGAAGCGCTATTGCCGTCGAGCGCCATGGCCGGCGCGGTGCAGAGTTTTCCGCTGGCGGTGCGCGGAGCGAATTTCATCGCGGGAAGCGGGAGCACCGCGTCCGTGATCCTCTTGAACGGCGTGCCGCGCACCACGGCCTGCGCCACCGCGGCCACGTGCACGACGGCGCTGAATCCCGCGGACGTGCAAGCGGCGGGCACGCTGACGATCCAGGTGCAGAATCCCGGTACACCCTCGGCGCTCTCGAATCCCGTGCCGTTCGTAATTGTGCCGTTCGATGTCTCGGTGGACACGATTGCGCTCAGCGCGTCGCAGCCCGCGGCCACGGGGAAGGACATCGTCGTGGTCGAGCCGACGAGCGCTGCGGCATCCTCGCCGATCGATGTCGATTTCATCGGCTTTCTCACCGGCGGAAACACCTGTGGCGTGCAGGGCTCGCCGCTCAGGGTGACGCGCCCGTCCTCTGGTTCCGCTGCGGTGAGCCTCTGCGTGCACGGCACGGGACTCGACCCGACGTTCACGTATGCGTTCACCGGGCCGGGCGGAGCGCCCGGAGGGGCCGACATCGGCGTGGCGGCGTCGAGCGTCACCGGGCTGTTCCCCAACGTGATCGAGCTGGACTTGCAGATTTCGAGCACGACACTGCCGGGCGTGCGGACGCTCTTCATCACCACGCTCAATAGCGACCGCGCCGTCGCCACGGGCATGTTGGAGGTGAAATGATGATTCGTATGACCGGAAGGCAACGCTTGGGCTTTTGCGCCTCTCTGATGCTGGCAATGGCGGGCGCCGCGGCCGGAACGACGCTCGCGCGCATGACGCTCGCGGAGATGGCGCAAGCCGCGCCGGTGATCGTGCGTGCGCGGTGCCTCACCAACTCGGTGCGATGGGACGCCGGCGAAATCTGGACGCTCACGGCTTTCCAAGTGGAGGAGGTTTGGAAAGGGGTCGCACCCGCGCGGGTCACGGTTCGGCTGCTCGGCGGCAGGTCCGGAAATATCACCTCCCGCGTGTCCGGAGTCCCGCGATTTCGCGCGGGAGACGATGTGGTGCTCTTTCTAGAGCCGACCGCACGGGGAGATTTTTCCGTCGTCAGCTGGGAACAGGGCACATTCCGCATTCGGCGCGGCCGTGCGGTTGGGCGGGATAGCGTGACGCAGGACACTGCATCGTTCGCCACGTTCGATCCGGCCGCGCGCCGGTTCGAGGCCACGGGAATTCGCAATCTTCCGCTGGAGAATTTCCGAGCGCAGGTCGAAGCTGCGCTCGAGAGCGAAACGCGGAG
>DATLWP010000101.1:0-3002 GCA_035576265.1 Candidatus Polarisedimenticolia bacterium | reverse complement strand
TTCCTCCGAACGCCCGTTTTATCGTCACCAACCTGGCCGGTCCTCGCGTCGCGAATCGTGCGGTTTCCAAATGCTTCCGCACGCGCCTGCGGCCAAGATTCGCTGCGACGCCTTCGCGCGCGATTCGCTGATTATTCCATTCGCAGCTATTGACTCTTCCGGTGATAGCAAGCAGACCGCAGAGAGCGCATTTCCTGTGTCGCTCCGGGTCGGTAGTGCTATTCCTTAGCTTCGAAGCATGCTCCGCACCTGGCCGCGCAAATTCGAATCCGAACCTCGGGAGAACCCGTGAAAACCTGGAGATTTGTTCTGGCGATTCCTGGTGACAGCCTGTATCTGCGCGAGCAGACGGCCGCCGCGAAAGCGACGGCCGGCCGTTTGGGCGCGGAACTGCAAGTGGTGAACGCGGAGATGGACCCGGTGACACAAGGCCAGCAATTGCTGAAGTTCGTGCAATCGCCCGCGGAATCGCGGCCGCACGGCATCCTTCTCGAGCCGGTCACCGCCGCCGGTTTGCCCCGCGTGGCCGAGGCGGCTGCTGCCGCGGGAATTGGATGGTTGGTGAGCAATGCGCAGGTGGAATATCTGGGAGCGCTCCGCGGAAACGCAAAGGCTCCCGTTTTCCTCGTGTCGCAGGACCACGTGGAAATCGGGCGAATTCAAGGGCGGCAGCTCGGTGCGCTGTTGCCGGAAGGGGGCTCGGTTCTCTATCTGCGCGGGCCCGGGATGAGTTCGGTAGCGTCGAGACGATTCGAGGGAGTGGAAAGCGGCAAACCCAAGAATGTCGAGTTGAAGAGTCTGAAGGTCCAGGGAGCGACGGCGGAAAACGCCTGCGGAGCGGTCTGCTCCTGGCTGAGTCTGGCGACTGTGCGCCCGGAGGCGATACAAATGATCGTCTCGCAAAATGCCGACTTTATTTTCGGTGCGCGAAAAGCGTTCGAGACAAACACGCCTGAGCCCGCGCGGACGAAATGGCTCGCCCTGCCGTGCGCGGGCGTGGGTGTGCCCGGCCAGGCCAAGCCGCTCGTGGATCAGGGCACGCTCTGCGCTGCCGTGCTGACTTCCTTGACGATGGACCGGGCGCTCGAAATGATGGTGCAAGCAATTAAGAGCGGAACGCAGCCGCGCGAGCAGACATTCGTCGAAGCGCACTCCTACCCGTCCCTCGAAGAACTCGCGAAGAAGCGAGCGTGGTAGAGCCGTAGTAATCAGGAAGCGATCTGAACGCGATCTGCTTTGGTTGCCCCTTCATGCCGACGCAGACAGCTCGGCGTTCCCCCTCTCGATCGTAGCCGCCAGTTCGCGGAGCAGCGCGGCGCCGTCGCCACGGTAGGCGCTCCCATGTTGGCACGCGAGCGTCGACGGCTGGAGACTCGCCAAGCGCTCCAAAGTAGCCATCGTATTTGTGGCGTGCGCGTAATAGTCCATCATATTGCGCATCCCCTCGCTGGCCGTGAGCACCTCTGATTCAGTCACGGGCGGCATGTTCGCTCCCGGCTGCGTGAAGAGATCCCCGCAGAGCAGCGTTTTTGACGAAAGATCGAACAGAATGCCGCAATCCCAGCCGTGCGGAACATGCGGCGTATAGAGCCACTTCATCCGGCGGCTGCCGATCGAAAACTCTTCACCGTCCTTGAATGCGCGAGCCGGACGCGAGGCGAAGTCATTGATCGAGGTCATGACGCCTACTTCGGACCCAAACGGCGTCGCCCCAGAGGCCGCTTCCAGAATATCGTTCAGCGCGCCGAATTCATCGCCTTCGAAATGCGATCCGCCAATCCAGCGCAGTTTTTCGGCTGGCGCGACTTTCCCTATGGCCTCCAGCGTGACTGGAAATAGTTTTCTGTACCCTGTGTGGAACAGGAGTGGTTCGTCGTCGGCGATCAAGTAGGAATTGAACGTGAATCCCCCGGGGATGACGTCCAGCGGCGTGGAGATGCGATAGATTCCGGCCGCGACCTCGTCAACACGGGTGCCGCTTTTTTCGTTTGTGATCAATTGCCTTCTCCTTTTTGCGGGCGTACCGCCTTGTGTACAATGGTCCGCGTTTGATACCCGGATGTGTAACGAACGGCCTCCCCGTTACACATAGAATGTGTGCTGATGCAGATCGAAACAAGCGATGCCGAGCTGGTGCGGCAAATCGGCTCGGGAAGCAACCGTGAAGCCGAGGCCGAGCTGTTCCGCCGCATGGCTCCGCGCGTTCGGCTCTATGGTCTGCGTCACCTGAGAGACGAGCACGCCGCGGAGGACCTTACGCAGCAAGTTCTCATCACCACCCTCGAAGCTCTGCGGGCGGGCCGCCTGCGTGAACCCGAGAAGCTCGCATCGTTCGTGCTGGGAACGTGCCGGATGACGGTCCTCGACCTCCGCCGCGGCGTGCAAAGAAAGCAGCGCCTGCTGGAGCAGTTTGGGGAGGATCTGCTGCCATCGGTGCAGCCGTCCATGCCACAGCTCGACCATGAACGGCTCGCCCGCTGCGTGCAGAATCTGAAAGAGCGCGAACGCACGGTTGTCGTGATGACTTTTTATGACGAGCAGACAGGCGCGGATGTCGCCGGCTTCCTGGGAGTTTCTGAGGCCAACGTGCGCGTGATTCGCCATCGGGCGATCCACCAACTGCGCGAGTGCATGGGTGTTTCCACATGACCATTGGAAACGAATCCGACGCGGTAAGCTGTTCCCGTCCCATCGACGAGGCGATCCTTGCCGACTATTGGCTCGGCGCGCTGGCAAGCGCCGACGAAGAAGCCGTCGAGGAGCATCTGCTCGAGTGCGATGGATGCGGCGCGCGGCTCCGCGAAGTGATCGCTCTCGCCGAGGGAATCCGCCAGATCGCGCGCGAAGGCTCGCTGCGAATGATTGTGAGCGACGAATTTCTCAAACGCGCCGCCGAGGAGGCGCTCGGCGCCGGATTCGTCGAAGGCGATGAGGCGGGCGATCATCACGCTCGTCGGCATGGCTTTCGCGAAATCGATCGATTCCTGGTAGATGACGCCGGC
>DATLWP010000100.1:0-11575 GCA_035576265.1 Candidatus Polarisedimenticolia bacterium | reverse complement strand
GGAGCAAGTCGCCCAGCTCGGAGGAAAACTTGCGGGGGTCGCCGGAGTCCATGGCATCGAGGACCTCGTACGTCTCCTCGACCAGGAATTTCCGGAGCGATTCATGGGTCTGCTCGCGGTCCCACGGACAACCTTCCGGTGCGCGCAGGCGCGCCTGCAGCGCGACGAGTTTCGCGAACCATTCGCCGGCCACCCGATCCCGGCGCGAGACCACAATCCGCGTGGACGGGCGCGGCTTGGACCGTCGCTTCGAGCGCGGCTTTCGGCGTGTCTTTCCACTTGGAGGCACGAACGACCCACTCTCCCCGGAGTGACGAAACAATTTACGGCAGGCGCCGGGATTTCACAAGGGCGCCACGTGCCTACGCATTTCTCACAAACTTTTTGCTCGGCCCGCGGCCGAATGCCGATCCACTATCGAGCGGCGCCTTGTGAGCAGGGGAGGCCGATGTTAGACTTTGAGTTTCGCATTTCCGACACAGCGCGAGGGCGTCAAAAGTGGCTGATCCGAAACAAGACGAAGGCTTTAAGGTTGTTGACCGGCGGCTGTTCACCGAAGAGGGCGAGCTGCGCAAGGACGCGGTCGAGCAGGAGCAGCGGGAGACAGAAGTGGCGGCAAGCAAGGCGGCGAGCGCCCCGCCTGCCGCCAAGCAGCCGGGCGGACCGGGCGCCGCGATGGGCGCGCAGCCGAAGGACATCGCAGGGACACCAGCCGAAGCCCACGATGAGCCATCACGTGCTTTTCAGATGCTCGTCGACTTCCTCACGCGCAACGCCGCGGCGATGCTGGGCGGGATGGCGGATCCCCGGACGGGACAGCCTTTTGTCGATCTAGAGGGAGCGCGCGAGGTGATCGATATGCTCGACGCGCTGAGGGAAAAGACACGCGGAAATTTGGCGAAATCCGAGGAAGACTTGTTGCTGGAAGTGGCGGGCAGTTTGAAGCTGACCTTCATGGAAATTTCGAAGGCCGCGGCCGAGGCTATGGCCAGAAAAGCCAAGGGCAAGGCCTGAGCGGCACCGGAACGGCCGAGTTCGCCTGCGTTCGCCAGGGTTGCCGCGCCCACACGAGCAAAGATCGCTAGGCTGCGGCCGAACAGTCGTTTTCCCGACGGACGCTGCGGACAAGTCCCTGCAAAGTTCATGTCCTCACTTCAACTGACGATCTTGGGATCGGGCACTTCGATGGGCGTGCCAACGCTCGGCTGCCATTGCGCCGTGTGCGAGTCATCCGATCCGCTGGACAAGCGAACTCGTCCCTCCGTGATGCTGTCCTATGGCGGCCGCAACGTAGTAATCGACACGACCCCGGACTTCCGCTACCAGGCCATGCGGGCACGGATCGACCGCCTCGATGCAGTGATCTACACGCACGGCCACGCGGACCACATCCTAGGGCTCGACGACATACGCCCGTATAACCTGAAGCAGCGAGGTGTGGTGCCGATCTATGCGGCGGAGGAGACGCTGGCGATCCTGCGGCGCCAGTTTGCGTACATCTTCGACAGCGGACCGACACCGAGTTCGGTGCCCGGGGTCGAACTGCATACGATCGAAGGGGCGTTCGATCTATTCGGGGTGAGTTTCCTGCCCGTGCCGGTGATTCATGGCCCGCAGACGGTGCTGGGATTCCGATTCGGCAAGGCGGCCTACCTGACAGACTTTAGCAGCGTGCCGGCGACATCGAAGCCGCTCCTGCAGGACCTCGACGATCTCATTCTCGACGCGCTCCGGTATGTGCCTCACCCGATGCACTCGACCGTCGAACAGTCTCTCGCTCTGGTGGAAGAATTGAAGCCCAAACGCGCCTGGTTCACGCATATTTGCCATGACCTCGGTCACGCACAAACGAACGCGCGGCTGCCAAGAAATGTGGAGCTGTCCTACGACGGGTTGAGCTTCGAGGTGGCGGTCTGATGGCGCTCGCAAGAGCACATTCTGTCGAGGGGTGGATCGCCCGGTTTGGCGACTCCGGAAAAGCGACCGTGGTGGCCATCGGGAACTTCGACGGCGTGCATTTAGGCCATCAGAAAATTCTCCAAGGAGTGCTTCGCCGGGCGCGCGGGGAAGGCCTGATGGCGTCGGTTTTGACGTTTTATCCCCATCCCGCGCGCGTCCTGCGGCCCGCCGAGGCTCCTGCTCTGCTCATGACCCTGGAGCAGAGGCTGGCCACGATCGAAGCCATCGGCCTGGATGCAGCACTCGTGATGCGTTTCGACGAACAGCTTGCCAGACTCGAGCCCGGAGAGTTCGTCCGCCGCATTCTGAAGCACACGATGAACGCGCAGGCCGTGCTGGTGGGCGAGAATTTCCGGTTCGGGCACCGCCAGGCCGGAGACGCCAAGCAGCTCGGCCAGATCGGCAGCGATCTAAGTTTGGAAGTCGAGATCGTTCCCTCGGTCGTGGCCGCCGGCGTGGTTGTTTCGAGTACCGCAGTACGAAGCGCTTTGCGCCAAGGAAACGTGGAGGAAGCACGCCGCATGCTCGGAAGGCCTTTCGCACTCGAAGGCGAGATTCGCCCGGGAACCGGACAAGGCCGCAAGCTGGTGGTCCCCACGCTGAATTTGTGGACCGAACAAGAATTGAAGCCCAAGAACGGCGTGTATGCAACCGAAGCGATCGTAGAGGGGAAGTCTTACCGGGCCGCAACCAACGTGGGCGTTCGGCCGACTTTCGACGGGGGGAGCGTCACGATCGAATCCCATCTTCTCGACTTCCAAGAGGATTTAAGCAGCGGCCAGATGGAGGTGCGATTCTGGAAGCGGCTACGGGACGAACGAAAGTTCTCCGGGCCAGAGGCACTGCGCGAACAGGTGTTCAAAGATATCGAGTGCGCGAAGGACTATTTTCGCGAATCCAAACTCGAAAAGCGAAATCCCTAATCCCCCAAGAACGCAGCCGGATTACCGCTCACTCTTCACCAGCCACAAATCACGATTTGCCCCGGCATTCGGTGCACAGACCGCCGACTTCCGTGCGGGCCACGCTGATCTCGATGCCGCAGTCCCGAGAAATTTGCTTCTTCAGATCATCGTAGAGCTGGCTTTCAAATTCGCGGACTTTCCCGCAGCGAATGCAGGCGACGTGGATATGATCGCGGGGACCGTGGCTTTCGTAATAGTGGCGGTGGCCGCGGAGATGCAGCAGGTCGAGCTCATCGATCAGGCCGTGGCGCTTGAGCAGATCGAGGGTGCGATAGACGGTGACGCGCGTGATATTGGGGTCAATCTTCTGCGCGCCCTCGAGAATTTCTCCCGCGTCCATGTGCCGTTGCGCCGTTTCCATCACTTGGAGCACGACGCGGCGCTGGCGCGTGAGGCGAATGCGGTGAGCGCGGACCTCCTGTTGGAGCCGGCCAGCCGGCTCGTGAACGTTGATGCGCTCACCGGTTGAGACGCGATGGGCAGGCGCGGGAGACATGGCTGCGGTAAACCATAGTATACCAAAAGACGCTTTCCGCCCGGGCGAAACCGGCGCGGGCAGTCCTGTCATCGTAGGCGCAGCGAAGTTGCGTACTTCGCATTCGGTCTCGCCTTGACGGCTTTGAGGCCGGCGCGACGTTTCCCTACTGATGGACCAGCCTGAGAATATCGCTATACATGACGAAGGCGAAGAGTCCCAGGAGGAAGACGAGGCCAACCTGCACGAAGCGTTCCTTGAAGGTGATGCTCAAGTCCCGGCGCAGAGTCCCTTCGATGGCGAGCATGAGTACGTGGCCCCCATCGAGGATGGGAATTGGCAGCAGGTTGAGCAGGCCGAGATCCAGGCTGATATAGGCCATCCAGTTGAGGAGAGTTATGGCGCCGCCCTTGGCGGCCTGGCCGGATAGCTGGACGATTCCCACCGGACCGGCGAGGTCGCGAACCGAGAGCTGCCCGCGGAAGAGCCCTGCGACTACGTCTCCGATCAAACTGGCATAGAGGTACGTCTCCGCCGCGGCATCCTTCACCGAAGCGACGAGTCCCTGATGTTCGAAAACCTCGTCTGCCTTGCGCGAAGCGCCGATCAGCCACGCCGTCTCGCCGTCAGGCGTCATGGACTGCATGGGAGTGATATCGAGCTGCACGTCCTTGCCGTCCCGCCGAACCAAGAATTGAACCGAGTGGCCCTCGGAACCGCGCACTCGGTCGACCAGCTGTAGCCAAGTCACCACCGGCTGCCCGTTGATCGAGACGATCGTATCGCCCGGCTTCATCCCGGATTTCGAGGCGGGCGACCCCGGTTGAACGTCCTCGATGACGGGAGGCAACAGCGGATAACCAGCCAGCGTGTCGATCGCGGTACGGCTTTGAGGGACTCGGACCGTCAAAGCCTGCCGCGACCCGGAACGGAGAACTACGAGAGAAAGCGAGCTGCCAGCCTTGGCCTTTTCGATCTGCGACGTCGCCTTGCCCCATGTGGCCGTCTGGACGCCGTTCACCTCCAGGATGCGGTCGCCCGGCCGAATCGGCGAGACGTTCGCGGAACTCAGCGGAACAGCGGCAACATCGGCTGGCTGCCGGAGGTACGCGTCCGTTGGCATCCCCACAAACGCGTAAATGGCCCAGAAGATCACAAAGGTGGCAAGGATATTCGTGAAAGGGCCGGCCACGGCAATCAAGAATCGCTGCCAGCGAGGCCTTGAAAGGAATTCGTAAGGCGCGCCACTGCGCTCTTCGACCGGATTATCGCCTGCCATGCGGACGTAGCCGCCCAGCGGAAGCGCGCTTACGCGGTAATCCGTATCGCCACGCTTCACCCCCCAGAGTCGAGGGCCGAAACCGACGGAAAAAACGTCCACGCGCACGCCGCACAGTTTCGCGACGACAAAATGCCCCCATTCGTGAAGCAGAACAAGGATACCCAGAACGGCGGCGCCAGCGACGACATCCCGAATCATGTTCACAGCCATGGAACCTCTCTGCCCATTGTAGAAGAAGAGCCGCGCTTCTAAAAATCAGCCCTCGCGCAAATGCGCCAAGAAAGCAAACGCCTGATTCTGCCGACCGAAGATTGCCGAGTTACGACTTGCGCTCGACGGCGCTCCGGGCCAGACGGCGCGCCTCGGCATCGGCAGCGAGCACGTCCTCCATGCTATGGAGCGCCGTGCACGGCATGCGCTCGAGGACCTGCTTGATGACGGCTGCGATTCCCAAAAACGGCAGCCGCCCCGCTAGAAATGCGGCCACCGCTACTTCGTCCGCCGCGTTCAGCGCACATGGCAGCGGGCCTCCCCGGCGAAGCGCCTCTCGCGCCAACTCAAGGCACGGAAACTTCCGTCCGGGCACCTCTTCAAAATCCAGCTTCCGCAATGCCGCCCAATCCAGGGCGCACCCATTGGATGCAACGCGCTCGGGATAGGTTAGCGCATATTGGATGGGCATGCGCATGTCTGTGGGACCGAGCTGTGCCAGGATCGAACCATCGACGAATTCGACCATGGAGTGGATCGTGGACTGCGGGTGGATCACTACATGTATTTTGTCGAGGTCCATGCCGAAGAGCCAGCGCGCTTCGATCACCTCGAAACCCTTGTTCATGAGCGTGGCGGAATCGATGGTGATCCGTTGTCCCATTTTCCAATTCGGATGCGCCAGAGCCTGCTTCGGTGTCACCTTCGCAAGACGTGAAGCGGGTGTCTTGCGGAAAGGACCGCCCGAGGCCGTGAGCACCAGGCGCCTGACCTCGCGAGGATCTCCCGCGCGGAGGCACTGGTGGATGGCATTGTGCTCGCTGTCAACCGGAAGGAGCGAGACGCCGTGGCGTGCCACAGCAGCCATTACCAATTCTCCGGCGGCTACTAGGACTTCCTTGTTGGCCAGGGCGATGTCTTTGCCTTGCTCGATGGCTTTATAGGTCGCGGGCAGGCCCACCACTCCCACCGTGGCGGAGAGGACCGTGTCGGCCTCGGGATGCGTGGCAACGCGCTCGATCCCCTCAGGACCAAACAGGATTTCGGGCAGCGGAACAGTGCTCGAGGCAGTGCGACGTGAAGCGCAGCTTTTTTCCAGCGCGACGCAGAGCTCGGCGGCGGCCGCTTCCGAGCCGACCGACACAACCTTCGGGCGGTGGCGAACGACTTGTTCGGCGACGAGCGGAATGTTGGAGCCCGCAGCTAGCGCCACCACTTCGAAAGCGCCGGGGAGCGACTCCACCACGGAGAGACACTGACGCCCGATCGAGCCGGTGGATCCCAAAATCGAGATGCGTTTCATGTGCACCTTTTGCAATCCGGGCGTTTTCCCGGAGCATGCCCTAGGCGCTCCGCGCACACGGCTTAAAAGCATCTGCCGGCCGGATCTCGTCGCGGAGCGAAAGCAATTTTATAGGGGTTTGGCAGATTTTGCGAATTTCGATGCCATGTTCGACACACGCGGATAATTCAGCTCGCATCGAAGGGAATTGCGAACTCGCAAACCGGATTTCGGCGACCCGGGAAAGCTCCAGCCGAGGCGCACGAGAGACTGTGTGTGATACGATGAATGGCTGGAACGAAGCAATCGAAACGCACTTGAGCCAACCTTCGATGTGAACGTCGCGAGCGAACGCCAGGCAGGCTAGGCGAGAAAGCCAGAAGAAGACCTTGAGCGCAAATTCATTATGGGCCATTCCGCTGGGCGGGCTGGGCGAGTTTGGAATGAACATGATGGCCCTGCGGTACGGTGACGACATTATCGTAATCGACGCGGGCCTGATGTTCCCCGAGCAGGAACTGCTCGGCGTGGACATCGTGATCCCCGATATCACCTACCTGAAGCAAAACAAGCGCATGGTGCGCGCGATCGTCCTGACGCATGCGCACGAGGACCATATCGGCGCCATCCCTTACATTCTGGGCGACCTGAACGTGCCGGTCTACGGCACGGAGTTCACGCTGGCGCTCGTGCGCAAGAAGCTCGAAGAGCATGCGCTGCTCGAATCGGCCAAGCTCTATGAAGTGGCCCCGGGCGAAACGACGACTTTGGGGCCCTTCCAGATCGAATACGTGCACGTGACGCACAGCACGATCGACTGCGTGGCGCTGGCCATACGAACGCCACTCGGCGTGGTCATCCACACGGGAGATTACAAGATCGACCCAACACCGGTGGATGGAAAGCCCTTCGATCTGCACGCCTTTGCGCGCTACGGACAGGAAGGCGTGCTCGCGCTCTTTGCGGACAGCACCAACGTCGAGCGGCCTGGATTCACGCCCTCGGAGCGCGCCGTGGTGGTGCGCCTGGAGGAGCTCTTTCGCGCCGCGCCAGAGAAGATCGTGGTGTCGTGCTTTTCAAGTTCGATCCACCGCATCCAGCAGGTGATCGACATCGCGCGCGGCCTGGGCCGCAAGGTCGGCTTCGTCGGGCGAAGCATGGTGGACAACATCGAAATCGCGCACGGCCTCGGGAAGCTGCGCATTCCCGATGGAAGCATCGTGCGGCCGCAGGATATCCGTACTTTCGATCCGAAACGGCTGGTCGTGCTCGCGAGCGGGTCGCAGGCCGAGCCGATGTCCGCGCTTTCGCGCATCGCGGTGGACAATCACCGCTTGCTCAGCATCCACGAGAACGACACGGTCATTCTTTCCGCGCGCATTATTCCCGGAAACGAGAAGGCCATCTTCCGCATGATCGATCATCTCTTCCGAAGGAGCGTGCTGGTGTATTACGAAGGCGGGCGCTCGGCCCCGATCCACGTCTCGGGCCACTCCAGCCAGGAGGAGATGAAGCTCCTGCTGCAACTGGTGCGGCCAAAATATTTTGTGCCGCTGCACGGCGAGTACCGCCAGCTCTTCCGTCAGGCCGCGCTGGCCGAGCAGGTGGGTGCGGTGTCGGGGCAGATTTTTCTTCTCGAGAGCGGCCATCCCCTCGAGTTCACGGCCGACGGCCGAGCGCACCGGCGCGAGGCCGTTCCGGCGGGGCGCGTCATGGTGGATTCCGGATCGCTCGAGGAAGTGGAAGATGTGGTGATTCGCGACCGGAAGCACCTCTCCGAGGACGGCGTGGTCGTGCCGATCATCGCGATCGACAAACACACGGGCCGGGTGGAGATCTCGCCCGAAATCGTGACTCGCGGGTTTCTTCCGAGCGAGGATGGCCAGGAGATCTTAACGAAGGCGCGCGAAGTCGTCCTGCGGACCGTCGAGCAGTCGAGCGACGAGGAAAAGGGAGACTGGATCGTCATCAAGGAAAAGATCCGCGTGGACTTGAAGCGGTATCTGAACAAGCAAACATCCAAACGGCCCCTGATTCTCCCTGTGATCCTCGAGGTGTAGCCGGGCTGCGCGGGAAAAAGAAGGCCCTTGACTTTCGCTTTATCTTCGCCTACATTGTGCATGATTCACCCCCCATCCGCCTACGCTTAGGAGGCTCCATGGACTATAAGGATTTCTTCATCAAGTATTGGGAGAAAGAGGCTCCGGCCACGCGCAAAGTGATCGGCCGAATTCCCCAGGACCGTTGCGAATACCGCGCCGATCCCAAAGCGCGAACCGCCCGCGAAATGGCTTGGCTGATCGTCCGCGAAGAAGCGGCGCTGGCCGAAGGTTTGGAGAAAGGCGTTTTCGACTGGAAGGAAATCCCGGCGCCTGCCACAGTCCGTGAAATCGTTGCGGAGTACGACCGCCAGCACGACGCCGTCACGAAAAGGCTCCGAGCTGTCCCCGGCGCGCGCTGGGAGGAACAGCTGCCCTTTCTTTTCAACGGCCAGGAAGTCATGCGGGAAATCGGCTACGATATGGCGTGGGGCTTTTTGCTGGATCAGATCCACCATCGAGGCCAGCTCTCGACGTATTTGCGCCCGATGGGAGCGAAAGTCCCCGCGATTTACGGGCCGAGTGCCGATGAATCGTAGGCTATCAGTGCGGTCTCCCAACCGCTAACCTCAACAGGATTGTGCGGCTTTTCCGTGAGCGTTCGACTGCGCACATATACTCCCGCTGATTTCGAGGCTCTCTACGAAATCGACCAGGCGTGCTACGAGCCTGCCATCGCCTATTCGCGCCGCGAGCTGCGGAATTATCTCCGCTTCCCCGGTGCGGACTGCGTCGTGGCCGAAGCCGATGGACAAATCATCGGCTTTTGCTTGACGGCCCACGAGCGCAACTCCGGGTACATCATCACCATGGACGTGCTCGCCGAACATCGGCGCAAGGGAGTCGGGACGATGCTGTTGACCGCGGCCGAAAGGCAACTGGCGGCCAGCGGCGTCCGCGCGATAGCGCTTGAAACGGCAACCGACAACTCCTCGGCGATTGCGTTCTGGCAAAAGCACGGATATCGTAAGTGCGGAGTGAAAAAAGACTACTACCCAGGCGGGCGCGACGCGTTCTCGATGTCCAAGCCCCTCGCCTGACATGCGTGCCCGTCCTTCCGGACGATGTCTCCCGCCTTCCCTTCCCGTCCGCGCACTTTCCGGCCGGATGGACGAAGGCGCGACGAAGAACGTCGGTTCGGCTCGTGTGGCTGGCGCGTACGGCGGATGAGGCGGCCTTAACTTCAGATTGCCGAGCGGCTGTGCGGAGGAATTTTGAGCGACTACCTATTGTCGGTAATCCTCGGCATCATCGAGGGACTCACGGAATTTCTGCCTGTCAGCTCCACGGCTCATCTGCGCATTACGGAAGCTCTTCTTCACATCAGCCTGAGCAGCGGCTACTGGAAGATGTACACCATCGTCATCCAACTCGGCGCGATCCTATCCCTGCCAATTTACTTCCGGCATCGCATCGCGAAGTTTTGCGGAACTTTTCCGCGCGGCGAACGCGGCGACCGCACGCTGCTCACGCATCCTCTCAGCCTCACGATTGTCGCCTTCGTGGTTACGGCCATTCCCGCCTACCTGCTCACGAAAGTCATCGGCAAGCATCTGGAAAGCCTGACGATCATGGGAGCGTCGCTCGTGGCCGGCGGCGTCATCATGTGGATCGTCGATGCCATCAACGCCCGCTGGGAAACCGCGGGTGAAGGCGCCGCGGGCAGCCGCATTCGCACATGGCACATGGAGGCGATGAGCCTTCCGCAGTCGATCTGGATCGGCGCCTGCCAGATCTTCTCCGCCGTCTTCCCAGGGACGTCGCGCTCGATGTCCACCATCGCGGCGGGCCAAATCGCCGGAATGTCGCGCGCCTCCGCCCTCGAATTTTCCTTTTTCCTGTCGATGCCCACGATGGTCGCCGCGACCGGCTACGACTTGCTCAAGTCCGTCTTCGGCAAGGGCGAAAATCCCATCGGCGTCTCGCAAATCGATTCTCACGGCTGGGTCGTTCTCGCCATCGGCTTCGTCGTTTCCTACATCGTCGCCTACGGCTCGGTCGCGTGGTTCATGGCCTATGTACGACGACGCGGCTTCGCCCCGTTCGCCATCTACCGGCTCATCGTCGGTTCCGCCGTCCTGGCCTGGGCGCTTCATTTCGTCCACTAATTCGGGTGCCTGCAGGCGCGCAGCACCGGTGCCCCGGTGAAATAACGCCGACCCGCCTCCCTCTGCGCAGATGTCTTTTTGATTTACGAGGCTTGTGCGCCGGCCTTCGACACGCGGAAATTCTCTTCGGTGCGCTCGATGTCTATCGGCACCTGTTCCGGCGAAGCGTTCGGTTTCGCTGCCTGGCTGCGGTCATTTCTCCCAACCGGAACCCATACCAAACGGCACGGCCCAGGAGAGTCCTTCGATCTGGCGAATCTTGCCTCCCTCAATTTTGAACAGTTGGGGCGCCATGAAGGTGATGGGCCGGAGAAACTCAGAAGGCACGGTTACCTTCCCCACTCCGGAAACAGGGACGGACTGTACGTTGCCTTCGTTATCGAAAAAGGCGAGATCGAGAACCAAACCCTGTTTTTCATCCACTACCAACTGCCGCACGCCGCGAACTTTGGAGAGAGCGCTGAAGAATCCTCTGTCAAGCTCTTGCGCGCACCCCTGGCTGAAAACCCGAAAGGTGGGTTGAGCCGAATCGACGACCGGGCCGTCCGGATTGTTGGTGGCCGGCATGCCGTTTTCCCTGCGAGAGCACTGCGCGTCGAAAGGCACGAGGGAGCCCTTGCTCTGCGTGAATCCTTCAAAATACTTGTCTGTTGCCGAGATGAGTTGATCCCGGCTTTCCGGTGCGGGCAGCGGCTCAAGCAGAACGGAACTGGGCACGATGAAACTCTTGGGATTTAGTTCGTCGAACATTCGGGGTGTCATGATGCCGGCGGTGTTCTCACCCAGTCCTCCTTTGGGCCTCCACTGTTCACGCACAGCGATCAATTCGACTTCGGAGATCCGGTGATTTGTCACCCTCAGCCGCAGCGCCATCATGCCAAGCAACTGGCCGCGATCCTCGCTGAAGTCACCGTAATATCCGACCTCCCCTGTTGCGGGGTCGGCGAGATAAACCCGGTAGGTGCCTCGCCGGGCGAACGTCTTCCAGATGCCCTCGCCCGGCTTCACGACCTGCCCGTTCTCGGTGTACTTGACGTCCGGAGCCATCGCGACGTTGCACGCGCAGCGCGACGCCATCGCGTCGAAATACTCATCGACGAGGCGGTACAAGCAATCGCGGTTGCACTCGCCCGGCTTTCCGGCCAGGACCGGATTGGGCGCACGCGTGAGGTTTCTGCCTTCATCCGGCGCAGCG
>DATLWP010000099.1:0-2955 GCA_035576265.1 Candidatus Polarisedimenticolia bacterium | reverse complement strand
GCTGGTCCGCCTGGTACTCGAGCCTCTTCGGCGGCTGGCAACCTTCTTCGCGCGTGATTCGCAGGCTGGGCTTGGAGATCTCCTCCTTTACCGCGGCCGCCGTGATGGGCGCGAGCCGCTTCTTCATTGCTTCGAATTCCGAGGTCTGCGTTACATAGCTCGGCTTGGGCGACATGAAGAGAATCTCGCGTTCCGAGCTTACCATCCGATCGTAGAAGGGCGGGTGGGTTCGAAACCAGCTCACGCCGTTGACGTAGCCCTTCCTGGTCGCCATTTTGTCGAAAAACCGGATAAAGCCTGCAGGATCATAGCCGGCATTCCACGCGTACTGCACGCCGAGCTGGTCGGCTTCTTTTTCGTAGTCGCGGCTTACACCGAGGAGCTGTAGGTTGAGCACCAACCCCAAGCCGTAAAAACCGTATTGCAACGCGTAATACAGTCCCACGCTCGCCACTCCTCCCGTCAGGATCACAGCCGCAACCTGGGCTGCCTGATAGAAGATGCTGGCGATCGTTGCCCGCTTCATCAGCTTGTGGCCGTGTCGCCCCACGATATGCGACATCTCGTGAGCCAGCACACCCGCGAGTTCCGACTCGTCATCCGCCGCTTCCAGCAAACCGCGTTGGATGAAGAGGTACCCGCCCGGTAGTGCGAATGCGTTGATTTCGCGGGACTGCAGCACCGCCACGTGCAGCGGGATCCTCAGGTCGGAGCGCCGGGCCACTCGCTGCGCTACTGAGTTGACGTATTCCTGGATGGCCTTGTCTTCGACCTCCTTCGGCAGCATCCCCTGGCGCTTCATTTCTTCGATCGCGTCCTGGCCCCGCCTGATATCGTCCTGTTGGTTCGGCTCGATCTCGCGGAAGCCGATGTCTTTCACATCTCCCCAGCGGCGCTTCAAATAGGAGCCGTCGGCGATTTCCCGTTCCGTTTCTCTGTAGAGGGCAGGCCAATTCTGGAGCACGTCCAGCTTCGCGTTTAGGTTGTCGTAAGCGACGGGGATTGCGTGGCCGGAAAGCACTTGGGCTTCGCTCCTCAGGAGCTCGACATTCTGGATGTTGCAGTGGATCTGCCGGCGTTCGTCTTCACTTAGGCCTGCTGTCTTCTTCTTGAGCTCCTTCTGAGCGGCTTCAATCTGTTTTCCGTACTGCTTCGCGTGATCCCTGAACCGCGTTACGCACATCTTCTCGCCTTGCTCGAAAATCTTGCGCTGCCTCTGATACTCTCCCGCCGAAAACTCGACCTTAGGAGCCAATTCGAACAGTTCCAGATAACTCTTTTGCAGATACGAACGGAGCGAAGCCTTCTGCGCGGGCTCAGTCGCCGCCGATTGCTGCTGTTCGCCTGCGCTCGCCACTGGCAGGAAAATTAACAGCCCGCACAAGACCACCGCCAATCCCCGCCGCATTATGTCTCTCATCGCAACTCCCTTCCGCGTCCCGCACCCGCGCATCCATCGCCGGAACCGGCATGCGCAATGCTCGGATTCATGCTTCACTTTTCGGCCGCGCCACGAGGCATCACATAACCTTCCCGGGCGTATACGATTACTTTTCTCTTCTTTCCCTTTGCGTCCGTCACTCGTAGCGATTTGCCTTCGGGCCCGATCACTTCCACCTTCAGCTTGTGGTACTCCCCGCCGCGTGCCGCGTTCGTGGGCGAAAAGCCCAGCCGGTATTGATTCCGGAGGAAGCCTGCGACGCTCCGAAAGATGCTCGGCAGTTCCCCTTCGAATCGCGGGAACCACGCGTTTCCGCCCGTCAGCCTCGCGAAAGTGTCCAGTTCGTTTTTGGCCTGAAGGTACGTAAGATTCGCACCTTGATACATGCCTCCCCGCATTTCCGCAGCCATGAATTCCCGTTCGGCTACGGCTACGCAAAACACAGTCGCGTCGCTTTCTTTCAGTCTCCGATAGGTATCGTCGAGCGAGTTCGAACTAAACGTGTCGATGCCCGTCGTAATCAGCAGGATGGACGTCTTTCCCCTCACTCGATCGACTCGGTTCGCAGTGTCGACGATGGCATCGAACATGCTCGACTCGCTGAATTCGGGAAAAGACAAGCTCCCGAGCGCTTGCTGGACTTCCGCTTTATTCTTGGTGAAGTCCACGCGGATCGTGGGCTTCATATCGTAAGTGACCAGCGCTACCCAATCATCCGGGCCGAGATATTCGAGAAAACGGGATCCCCAGTTCGCGGCCTTGTAGGCAAAATAGTCGTAAGCGGTCCCGCTGTATTCCAGCAACATCACGATCGTGATCGGTTCCTCCACCGGAGCAAAGTTCGTAATGACTTGCGTCCGCCCGTTGTCGAGCACGCGGAAGTTTTCCTTCTTTAGCCCGGATAGAACCCTCCCGTCTTCGTCCGTCACGAGCACGTCGAAATTGACGAGTGCGGTCTCAACAGCGATCGCATACCCCGGTTTCTCCTGCGTCGCCGGAGCTGGCGCCGGAGCCGTCTCAGTCCCCTTCGGCTGACCCGGCGGAGGTGCCTGGGGCCCGGGCGGCTGCTGGGCGCACAAACCCGCGGCGCCACCCAAAACCACCGCCGTGGCGACGACCGCTGCCAAGACACTGCCTCTCCGCCACTTCACCGCTTTCATCGCCTCCCTATCCAGGCCCCGCTGTGACTACCCGGCTTCGCGATTGCGTCCAGCGGCACACTTCCTCGATGTCGGCGTTCGTCAACTTCGCTTCCCGGTGCATCAGCGTGTAAACAAACCCGGGCATCTCCCCCTCCGAGACCTCGTCGCAGATCTCTTTGCGCAGCTTTCCCACCCTTTTGGCGTCGTACACGCTCCACTCGGAGAAGTTCAGCTCTCTGCGACCCTCGTTTACATGGTGGACGACGAACCACGAAACGGGTGCGATCTCGCTGTACCATGGCCAGACCGTGCGGTTTGAGTGGCAATCATTGCAGGCGCGACCTACGATTCCTGCCACGGTTGTTGGCACTT
>DATLWP010000098.1:0-2426 GCA_035576265.1 Candidatus Polarisedimenticolia bacterium | reverse complement strand
AGGAAGCGCTTGACGCTGCCGGAAGGCTCCTGTAGACTACCGCTGGAATTCAGCAGTTTAAGCTAGCTGGAAGGACACTCGAATCCGCGTTATGCGAATTGAGTGCAGCTATTTCGCCTTTACGTACCGCTTCCCTTGGTGGGGGGAGCGGTCGGGCGAGACGCGCGCGGATAAAACCAGCAAGTAAAAGCCGCACAAAGTTTCGAACACCGGCCGCGAACCTCCCGACGAGGACGCGGCTTTTTTTATGTCCGTCCGAGGCGAAAGACTGGAGGTTCGAGGCGCAAATGAAAATCGATGATTGGCGAAGGAAAATCGACGCGATTGACACGGCCATGCTGCATCTCTTGAACCTGCGCACGGAATTGGCTCTGGAGGTAGGAAGGTTGAAGAATGAAAGCGGAACCGCGCTGCGGGCCCCGATGAGAGAGCAAGAAATCCTCTCGCGCATGAGAGCGCTAAATCCGGGGCCACTCGACGGAGAGGCCATCAACAACATCTATCAGGTGATGCTTCACGAGTCGATTCGCACGCAAGAGCGTCACGGCTACGGGAAGCCGGCACAGTCGAAAGGGAAGCGCGGCGTTTCGCGCGGGACAGCGCGGAACCCAAGGCGTTGATCGTTGATACAGGTGAAGAAAAATGCGCGCGTGGCGTTTCAGGGAGAACGCGGAGCCTTCAGCGAGGAGGCGGCTGTGAAACTCCTGGGCGAGAACGTTTCGCTGGTGCCGCGCCCGACGTTCGAGGCGGCGTTTACGGCGATAGGAGACGGACTGGCGGACTACATCCTGGCGCCGATTGAAAACAGCTTGGCGGGCTCGATCCACCGGTCGTTCGACCTGCTGGTCGATAGCGACCTGCACATCCTCGCGGAGGTGATCATTCCGATCGCGCACAACCTGATCGGGCTGCCGGGAGCGTCGTTCGAGGATATCGCCGTGGTGGAATCGCACCCTGTGGCGCTCGCGCAGTGCGAGCAGTTTTTCAGCGCGCACCCCCGGCTGAAGCGAATTGCGACGGAGGACACTGCCGGAAGCGTTCGGGAGGTTGTGCGGGCGGGAGACAAGACGAGAGCGGCCATCGCGGGACGGCGCGCGGCGGAGATCTATGGCGGGGCAATCCTGCGCGAGCATCTGGAGGACAACCGCGAGAATTACACGCGGTTTCTGCTGCTCGCGACGTCGCCGCACGCGGCCGAAGACGCTGCTCTCGGAAGTGAAGACAAGCTTTCGCTGGTTTTTCAGCTCGATCACCGGCCCGGCGCGCTCTATCACGCGCTCGAACCCTTTGCACGGCGAAATCTGAACCTGCTGAAGATCGAAAGCCGACCGGTGCACGGGCAGCCATGGCAATACCGATTCTATCTGGACCTGCAGGCGTCGAGGCGCGACCCGGAAGTCGCCGCGGCGCTTGCGGAGCTGGAGAAGCTCGTGGTGAACTTGCGGATTCTAGGTTCGTACCCTTCCGCGACGAAGCCGGGCGGCACGAAATCCTAGAAGTGGGTGAGGACGCGAAGATGATCGTAAACATGCGGGCCGAGGCGACGGAAGAGCAGATCAATCACATCGTGGAGCGGATCAAGGAGTGCGGCTACCAAGCGCACGTGATTCGCGGCGAGGAGAGGACCGTGATCGGAGTGGTGGGAACGAGCGGGCGCCATCGGAGCGAACTCGAAGCGTTGAGTTCCGCGCCGGGCGTCGAGGAGATCGTGAAAATCTCGCATCCGTTCAAGCTTGCCGCGCGAAGCGTGCGGCCGGAGGGAACTGTGCTGGACCTAGGCAAGGGCGTCACGGTGGGCGGGTCGGAGATTGTTGTGGCCGCCGGACCGTGCGCGGTGGAATCGCCGGAGCAGATCGCCGATATCGCCTCGCGCGTGGCAAAGGCGGGAGCAAGACTCTTGCGCGGAGGCGCCTTCAAACCGCGCACCTCGCCGTACAGTTTCCAGGGACTCGGAGAACATGGCTTGAAGCTGATGCGGGAAGCCGCGGACAAGAACGGCCTCTTGGTGGTCAGCGAAGTGATGGACCCTTCGCAGATCCAGGTGATGCTGCCATACGTGGACGTGCTGCAGGTCGGCGCGCGCAACATGCAGAACTATCACCTGCTGCGGGGGCTCGGCGAGGTCAACAAGCCCGTGCTGCTGAAGCGCGGAATGTCCGCCACGATCGAGGAGCTGCTGCTTAGCGCCGAGTACATCATGGCCGGCGGAAATTACAAAGTAATTCTCTGCGAGCGCGGGATCCGGACGTTCGACACGTATCTGCGCAACACGCTCGACATCGCAGCGATACCCGTGATCAAGACTCTCTCGCACCTGCCGGTTTTCGCGGACCCGTCGCACGGCACGGGGCGGCGCGACAAGGTGGCGCCCATGGCGAGGGCAGCGGTGGCGGCTGGCGCAGACGGGCTCATTATCGAGGTGCATC
>DATLWP010000097.1:0-9617 GCA_035576265.1 Candidatus Polarisedimenticolia bacterium | reverse complement strand
GCCGATCACTTCGATCCGCCTCTACCTGGAAACCCTGCAGCGGCGCGAGGTGGATACGGGGCAGCGCCAGGAATTCTACCGGCTGATGCTCGACGACACGGACCGTTTGCTGGGCACCGTGGAACAGGTGCTCAAAGCCGGCGAGGTGGGCTATAAGCGCGGCGCCCGGAATCTCACCGAGCTCGATTTCGGCAGCCTCGTCGGCGACTGCATGGAGCTGGCTCGCATACGGTATCACTTGCAGGCTTCCGCGCTGCGCTGGCAGGAACCCCATGCCGACGGCGCGGCGGGAATCAAAGTGATGGGCGAACCCAACGAGCTGCGCACAGCGATTTCCAATATCCTCGATAACGCCATCAAGTATTCCGGCAGCAACGTGGACGTGTCCGTCCGAATCGACAAGCCGGAAGAAGGCCGGGTCGCGCTCCGCGTCACCGACCGCGGCATCGGCATTCCGCAACACGAGCTGAAGCGCGTCTTCAAGCGCTTTTACCGCGCGCCGGGCCGGGCCATAACTCAGGTGAAGGGAACGGGCCTGGGCTTGTTTATCGTTCGCTCGATCGCGCGGGCGCATGGCGGCAGGGTGTTCGCCGAAAGCGGCGGAGAAACTCCCGGCACGACCGTCACCCTGGAACTGCCGAGGAGCGAAGCGTGAGCCGCTTCCTAGTGGTCGAAGACGAAGCGCACCTCGCCGAGGGCTTGCGTTTCAATCTCGAAGCGGAAGGGCACTCCGTCGAGGTTGTGGGCGATGGTGAGAGCGCCATCGAGCGACTACTCAAGGCCCGCGAGAAATTCGACGCTGTAGTGCTGGACGTGATGCTGCCGGGCATCGACGGCTTTGCCGTGGTCTCCGCGCTGCGCAAGGCGAAGAACTACGTGCCCGTTCTCATCCTCACCGCGCGAGGCCGTCCCGAGGACGTGCTCGAGGGGTTCGCGGCGGGCGCCGACGATTATCTCCCCAAGCCGTTCGAGCTGCGCATCTTCCTGGCGCGACTTCAAGGCCTGCTGCGGCGCAGCGCCTGGCTTGCTGGAACGGGTCATCCAGCTCACGCAGCCGCCGAAGACGGCACGCCTACGGCCACCGCAGGAGTTGCGGCGGACGACAACGTCTTTTCGTTCGCCGGAAAAACGCTCGACTTCGACACACTCGAGCTTCACTCCGGTAGCGACATCGTCCAGCTCACACTCATGGAAGCGAAACTCTTGCGCCACCTGATCCGCAACGCCGGACGCACCGTGTCACGGAAATCCATCCTCGAGGATGTCTGGGGCCTGCGTCACGACACCGACACGCGGGCCATCGACAATTTCGTCGTGCGGCTGCGGCGGTACCTCGAAGACGACCCATCCGAGCCGCGCCACCTCCTGACCGTACGCGGTGTGGGCTACCGCTTCGTCGCATAGCGCGCCGCCATCACTTTTTGTGAAACAACAGGCGCTTCATATCCGGCCAAAACTCCTGGAAGGCGTTGCCCGCCATGCGTCCCCCGAAACCTTCGAGCGTCCTGAGGACCGCATGCGGATTGTCGGCCTCGCTGTCCGCGCGCCAGGTGTTTGACAGAAAATTGTTGCCCGGAATGGCGATGAAGCGGGCGTAAGCGGGCGCCGAATTCCCATCGCGGCGACGGGCAAGAAACGTCTGCTTGATCACGTTTTTTACGCGCGCCCCGAAGCTCTTTTCGGGCACGCGGAAATAGCGGGGATCTTCTCCCCAAATGGCGCCGATGCCCGCTTCGATCACGTTGCCTGTGGCCGTCCCGGTAAGCCGGATGCCGTTGCGTTTGCCGAAACCGGACCAGCCCGGCCCGTATTCCTTGGGCACGTCGAGCCCCGTCCGGATGGCCGACGTAAATACGCCGGCCGCGAGACCCGACGGACCAATCGTTTCGGCCAGCAGCCAATGGACTCGCTGATGGGGCGTGATGGGCACATAGGACGCGCTCGCGTTCGTGGGACTCGGCGCGTCCGGAAGTGACGTCTGGTCAGCCGAGTTCGCTTGAGTCGGCGCTTGCGGTGGGAGGGCTTGACCGCGTGCGACCGGCGCGCCTAGGACAAACGCTGCGAGCAAGATCGCGCCGGAGATCCGCAAGGCTAGGAGGGATCGCCCGGGCATCGTAGCACGTTGGGGCATCAGGCGCCTGTGAGTGCCGATTAGAATGGGTGCCTCTTCTCTGTTTTCAACAAGTTAGGCGCATTTCTAATCGCCCGCCCGAATGTTCATTGGAGTCCGCGATCTAATCGAAAGTTGCGGCTATACGAGTTCCAACGAGAGTGAGGGCATCTGTTGTTACACGCGAGAGATCGCCGTCGAATCTCTCAGCTGGGGTTCGCTTGGGATTATCTTCGTGTGAGCCCGTAAAGGGTCACTCCTTCTGGAAATGCAGCATCTTGCCCTGGACGAAGCCGAGCTTGGTGAAGAAATCTTCCATTTCTTCGTTTCCCGTGTTCACAAGAGTGAAGATGGTGCGAACCCCGTGGTCGTGCGCGGACGAAGTGAACTGCTCGACCAACTGGGCCGCAACTCCCCGGCGCCGGTAGGCCGGGTGCACGCCGATGATCTCGACCCACGCCACGGTGCCGGGAAGGCCGAACTCGAGCTCTCCCGCTCTGCCGAATATGAAACCGACGACGCGGTTGTCCATCTCGGCGACCAGAGAGGTCCAGTGGGGACGCAGGGCTTCCGCAATTTCAAATCTCTTTTTCCAGTAGTCGCGGCGAGCTACGCCGGTGGTGAGATCCTCGATATGCACGATCGCGGAGAGATCGTCCTCGCGAAGCTCGCGGACGTAGATCGGCTTTTGCATTGCCTTGGGCGCTGACATGTGCCTCTCCTTTCGACGACCCGGCTATTTTCACACGACGCCGGGGCCTATTTCCAGGGTGTCGGCATGTAATACGGGACGGTGAGCAGAACGGCTTCGATCTGGCGAATCTTGCCGTTCTTCATCTTGAAAAGCTCGAACAAGCAGAAGGTAAAGGGCCGGTCGAACGGCGGCCCGATGGTCCGCACGCTGCCATCCACCAGCGTGTTCTTCCGCAGCACGCCGCTGTGGTCGAAAAACCCGGCGGCGAAGACCATCTGCTTCTGTTCGTCCACCACGTAGCGCCGGTCGCGGATGCGCGTGACCATCTTGAGCATTCCCGTCTCGAGCTGCGCCTGGCAGCCCATTCTCGCCACCGGATAGGCCTTCGGATCCGGGTTGTTCGCGGTGATTGCACCATTCTCCATGCGCTGGCAATCGGGATCGAATGTCGTGTAGAGCTTGCCGGTGTTCTGCTGGATGGTGCTGAAGTAGCCGTCCGCGAGTTGAATGAGCTTTTCGCGCGAAACGCGTTGGTCGGCAGGCTCGTCCTCGGAGAAAAGCGGCTTGTCCTTCAGATTCTCAGGGCCGCCTGTCACGGGTCCGCTAGCCGGTCCCAGCCGGTCGGGACGCGCGGCGATGACCTCAATTTCCGTAACCTTGTGATTCGCGACCTTCAGCCGCGCGGCGAAACACGATAGATGGCCGTCTTCATTGGCGACGCCGAGGAATCCGACCTGGCCGGTTTGCGGATCGTCCACGTAGACCTTGTAGGTGCCCCAGCCGTCGGACGTCTGCCACAAACCTTCGCCGAGTTTCATCTCGACGTTGTTCTCCGTATATCGGACGTGCGCGGAAGTCGGCAGCTTCGACGGATCGTGCGCTGCGACCGCGGCCATATATTGATCGACGAACCCGTTCAGGCAGGCGCGGTCACAAGCGCTGGAGGCCGCCGGGCCGGCGGCCTGGGCGACACCGGAATAAACGAAGAGCGTCGAGAAGAACAAGACTGCCAGCAGGCCCGCCCCGGTAGGTGCGTTTCGCATGATTCCCCCCTTCTTATGTAAGCAATGCGTGAGCGAAACCTATACCAGAACGTGCGGAGAGCCGCAACCGTGGCGACGCAGGAACTCGCGCTGGGGGCGATTCGGCGCTGCGGCAAGAAAAAGAGCGCGGCAGCGCCGAACCGGCTCGGAATCAACTTCCCATCTGCACTTGCAGGTACTCTCCCGGCAGGCGAACCAACTTGAATCCGCCGGCCGATGCCGCGCGCGGCTCCGACGCCACGCGAGCCGCGACACCCGGCCTGCGCTGCTGCGGTTCCGAAAGATTATCGGGCGCGGGGATTCGCTCGATGCGAATGCCGAGCGTGCGCTCGAGTTGCATCAACTCGGAGCGCTGCTCGCGACCGAAGAGAGTGGAGGCAACTCCGCGTTCACCCGCGCGGCCGGTGCGTCCGACTCGATGAATGAAGTTCTCCGCAAGTTCGGGCAGATCGTAGTTGATGACGTGAGCGATGTCCTGGACGTGAATTCCGCGGGAAGCCAAATCCGTGGCGACGAGAACGCGGTAGCGCCCCTCGCGGAACCCTTCGAGCGCCGCGGTGCGCTGCGATTGCGACCGGCCGCCATGAATCATGGCCGCGGCGAATCCTTCGCGGGTGAGGCTCCAGGCGAGCCGCTCCGCTCCGCGCTTGGTGCGCGTGAAGATAAGGCAGCGTCCCGTCTCCTTGGCGAGCAGGTGGTGCAGCAAATTCTGCTTGCGCTCCGGGGCGACTTCAAACGCCTGGACCCGCACATTTTCGGAGGGCTTGAGCGTGGAGCCGAACGCCAGACGCACGGGATTGCGCAGGTAGTCGCCGACCAGGTGCGCGACCGAGGCTTCGAGCGTCGCGGAAAAGCACATCGTCTGGCGCTCCTTGGGCAGCACGGCGGCGATCCTGCGAATCGAGGGAAGGAATCCCATGTCCAGCATGCGGTCGGCTTCGTCGAGAACGAGCACGCGCAGCGCGCGGAAGTCAATGAGCTTGCGGCCGAGGAAGTCCTCCAGGCGGCCGGGAGTGGCGATGACGATCCGCGCCCCCTTCCGCAGGGCCTGAAGTTGCTGTCCTTCGGACAAGCCGCCTACCACGAGCGCTGCGGGAGGAAGCTGCTTGCCCCGCAGGGCGTTGTACTGTTCCGCAACCTGCATGGCAAGCTCGCGCGTAGGACCGAGCACGAGTGCCGCGATTCCAGGCGTGTTTCGCTCGCGCAGCTTTTCCATGATCGGGATCATGAACGCGAGCGTCTTGCCGGTCCCGGTCTGCGCGGTGGCAAGCACATCCTTCCCCGCGAGCGCTTGCGGGATCGCCGCGGCCTGCACGGGAGTAGGCGTCAAGAAGCGGGCGGACGACAGCCGCTCCTTGATATAGGGAGAAATCTGTAATTCTGAAAAACTTTGCATTGGGTCTTGCTTTCTTTCTGTCTGGCGGCACCGTGCGCTGCGCGCACACGTGATTTCGGGCGCGCGCGAGAACTTGCATTGCCAGTCTTGGTTTCAAATTACGCTGAAGACTTCGGAGGGAACTGAAGGCGGGTGTTCTCAGATCAAGTACTGCACCAGAGGAACCGCACAACACAACCGGGTATTAAGCGCAAAGGCAGTATAACACATCGTTGGGAGAAAGCACGTCCTCATTTGCCTCTTTGCGTCTTGTTTTCGTTACAGGAAGCCGGCGAGATGAGGTATAAAGCCGGGATACCTGGAGGCGCGTGACGTGCGCCGCGCCGTCGGAACGGCACTCGGCGATTCCATTCCCGCGGAGCTTCGCGAAGACAAATCAGCCATGGCGGAGATCGAAGTTCCGGTCCTCATCGTCGGTGGCAGCCTGGTGGGCATGTCCACCGCGCTGCTGCTCGGCCACCACCGCGTGCGCGCGCTCGCCGTCGAATACCATCGGGGGACGGCGATTCATCCGCGCGCCGCCCAGATCAGCCAGCGCACCATGGAGATTTTTCGCGCGCTCGGCGTCGAGCAGATCGTGGCGAAGAAATCGGACGAGCAGTTTGTGCAGGACGGCGCGATCGTGGCCGTGGAGAGCCTGGCCGGGAGGGAAATCGCCAGCTACATTCCAAACCTGAACGAAGGCGTGACCGACATCAGTCCGTGCAAGCGCTGCTTCATTTCGCAGAGCTTGCTCGAACCGCTGCTGAAGGCGCGGGCGCTCGAACTGGGAGCCGAACTCCGGTTTGGCACCGAGATGGTTTCGTTCGAGCAGGACGCCGGAGGAGTGACGGCGGTGATCCGGGAGCGCGACACCGGGAAGACGTCCACGGTGCGCACACAGTACATGGTGGCGGCGGACGGCGCCCATAGCGCGGTGCGGAGTCGGCTGGGAATCCGGATGGAGGGGCACGGCACCTTCTCGAACAGCATCACGATCTACTTTCGCGCCAACGTGGCGCCGCTGCTGCACGGCCGGAACCTGACCGTGATTTACGTTCTGAATGCCGCGCTGCGGGGATTTTTCCGCATCGAGAAACCGTTCGACAGCGGATTTCTGGTAGTGAACGAGACAGGCGATCCCAACCATCCGGTGACGGATGTTTCCACCGGTCTGACCGAGGAACGCAGCCTCGAATACATGCGCGTGGCACTCGGCACGAGCGACATCCCCGTGAAGATCGAGAACGTCATGCACTGGCAGGCCACCGCCGACACTGCCGAACGCTTCCGTGACGGTCGCATCTTTCTCGTGGGAGACGCGGCGCACGTGATGCCGCCGAACGGCGGCTTCGGCGGCAATACCGGCGTGCAGGACGCGCACAATCTGGCGTGGAAACTCGCCATGGTCGTGAACGAGACCGCAGGGCCGGAGCTGCTCTCGACCTACGACGCCGAGCGGCGCCCGGCCTCGCAGTTCACGGTCGAGCAGGCCTACTCCCGCTACGTGACGCGGGTTGCGCCGTATCTCGGCACGGATGGCGTGCAACCCGTGGCGCCCGATCTAAACGTGGAATTGGGGTACCGTTATGATTCGGGCGCCGTCGTTGGCGGAAAGAGCAAGGACGGGGATTCGAGCCAAAGTCGTGTGCACGAAAATCCGCGCGAATCGAAGGGACGGCCTGGGACGCGGGCACCGCACTTCTATATCCAGAAAAACGGCGAGGCGATCTCGACGCTCGATCTGTTTGGGCGCAACTTCGTCCTGCTGGCCGGCCCGCAGGGAAGCGCGTGGTGCGCGAGCGCTCGCGCGGCGGCCAAGCGCGCGGGGATCGAGCTGGACATTCACCAGGTAGGAGGGCGGCGAGCCGACGATGGAGAACAGCTGAGCGATCCCGCTGGCGGATTTGCAAATGCGTACGGGATCGAGCCGTCCGGCTGCGTGCTGGTGCGGCCGGACGGCTTTGTCGGGTGGCGCTGCAAAAGCGCCGAGGGCGCCTCCGCTCAGAGACTGGAGAGGGTGCTCGCGTCGCTGAAGTGCCTTGGGCCGCAGGCAGATTTTGTGTGATGATTCGCTGGCGAGGAGGGCGTTCTACTCGTCGATGACACTGATTCCCGCATCGCTGGTCGGGTCTTATCCTCAGCCGGACTGGCTGATCGACCGGGGAAAACTCGCGCATCAGATGCCGCCGCGGACTCGCGCGGCGGAGCTCTGGCGCGTCGCGCCGGAATGGCTCGAGCAGGCGCAGGACGATGCGACGATTCTGGCAATCCGGCAGCAGGAGCGCGCGGGCCTCGATATCGTCACGGACGGAGAGATGCGGAGGGAAAGCTACTCGAACCGGTTTGCGACGGCGCTCGAAGGCGTTGACCTCGATCGCCCAGGCACGGTGACGAGCCGGAGCGGGCACGCCATTCCGGTGCCGCGCGTGGTAGGCAAAATTCGCCGCAAATATCCCGTGGAGGTGCGCGACATGGAGTTCCTGCGTGCCAACACCGACCGCCTGACAAAGATCACAGTGCCCGGGCCGTTCACGATGTCGCAGCAGGCGCAGAACGACTTCTACGCGAGCGACGAGGAAATGGCGCTGGACTACGCCGCGGCCGTGAACGCCGAGATCAAGGACCTCTTTGCGGCGGGCGCGGACGTGGTGCAGATCGACGAACCGTGGATGGAGGCGCGGCCGGAGAAAGCGCGGCAGTATGGGCTCGCCGCGCTCGCGCGGGCGCTCGAAGGCGTCACAGGCACGACCGCGCTGCACATCTGCTTCGGGTACGCCGCGCTGGTCCCCGGGCGGCCGGCGGCGTATTCGTTTCTCGAAGAGCTGGCGAATTCTCCGGTGAGCCAGATTTCGATCGAGACGGCGCAGAGCGCGCTCGATTGCGCGGTGCTCGCGAAGCTGCCCGCGAAGACGATCATATTAGGCGTGCTCGATCTTTCCACGCACGACGTCGAAACCGCGGAAACGGTGGCGGCACGGATTCGGCGTGCGCTTCCGTTTGTAAGCCCGGAGCGGCTCATCGTCGCGCCGGATTGCGGAATGAAGTATCTGCCCGCAGACGTGGCGTTCGGAAAAATGAAAGCGATGGTCGAGGGAGCAAGGCTCGTGCGCGCGGAATTGCAAGGGCGCGCAGCTGCCCATTGAGGGCGGAGCGGTCGCGCGCCTCCGCTCGTTAATCAGCTTGGTGGCCGATTTTGGACGGGTCCGCGCCCACGCGGCCCGACATTGCGCCTGCCTTGGCCGCGGCCGCAAGGCGGAAGTCGTAATGGATGCTCGGCAGATTCGGCAGCGGTGAATTCGGATCGTTCTTGTTCACCGAGACGATCAGCGATTCGTTCACGCCGAAGACAGTATCGGAGTCGATGTGGTCGTCGCCGGCGATGTAGAGCGCGGTGACCAGTTCCCGGTATCCCGGCGCGCCGATCAGAAAATGAATGTGCGCGGGCCGGTAACCGTGGCGATTCTGCGCGCGGATCATGTCCCCCACCGGACCATCCATCGGGATCATGTAACCGAGCGGGCAGACGCCGCGCAAGTAGTAGCGCCCCTCCGCGTCGGCGTGAAAACGTCCGCGCAAATCCATCACCGATGGATCGTGCTTCTGCAGGTCGTAATAGCCGGTCTCATCCGGCTCCCAGACCTGCACGAGAGCGTTGGGAATGCCGCGGCCGGCCGAATCCACCACGCGCCCATAGATCACCACCTCCGAGCCCTTGGTTTCGCTGAGGATCGACTGGCCCAGCTCCATCATCGGCGCGTCCTCGCGATAGAAAGGCCCGAGCAGACTCGACTTCGTGGCCGCCTCCGTGCCGCGCCGATCGTGTAGGAAGTTGACGAGAGCGCTCATTCCCAGCGTGTCCGAGAGGAGAATGAATTCCTGGCGGTGCGGCGTGCACGTCTGGCCGACGGCGGTGAGAAAGCGGATTCCTTCGAGCCATTCTTCGGGCGTGAGGTCCACTTCCCGCGCGAAAGCGTGCAGGTGGCGCACGAGCGACGCCATGATCTGCTTGAAGCGCGGATTCGGAGTGGACGACATCTGATCCAGCGCAACCTCGGTAATCGAGTTTTCGTCGATAACTATCATGGCGCCTCCTGAATGTCGATTCGGTTCGGACTGGACTGCGCAGCGATCAGACGCATCGCGCCGGAATCTCTGGGCGCCATCATAGACCCAATCGGGCAGTTCCGCTGCATCCGCTTGCGTGTGGCGCGGGGCACCCGCACAACATACTCCGACGTGAAGTGTCGCGATGGTATCATGCTCCGCGAATGTTCACCGGTTGTGCTTGAATTCAGGGTTTGTGGGATTGAGAAAGGGATTGTGGGAAGAAGACGATGAAGGAATTATGCGGTCGGTCCGCTATTCCCTGTATTTGTTGATGGATCCCAACAG
>DATLWP010000096.1:0-2134 GCA_035576265.1 Candidatus Polarisedimenticolia bacterium | reverse complement strand
TGAATTGTGCCGACGTGGGCGCGCTGCCCGCTGAGTCGGTTAGCTGGACCGTGAACGTCGAATTTCCGGTGAGGACCGGCGTCCCCGAAATACTTCCCGTGCCGTCGCCCAAGCTTGCGAGCGTCAGGCCAGAAGGAAGCTGTCCCTGAATCACCGTCCACGTGTAAGGCTGGACGCCGCCCGAGGCCTGCAGCGAAGCATTGTATGCGCTTGCCGTCGTTCCGCCGGTCAGAGCGCCCGTCGGGGTAAGAATGGAAAGGGGCAGCGGCTGTTGGACGGTGATCGAGAGGGCTTGCGTGGCTGCCTGATGGTGGCTATCGGGCGGGAGGAGAGCGGAGTCCTGCACCTGGATGGTGAATGAATAGGTAGCGGGATAGCTCACGGGCTGCACCGTCGGGGTGCCCGTGATTTGTCCCGAAGCCGGGCCCAAAGAAAGTCCCGGAGGCAACCCTCCCGACACGATACTCCACATGAGCGGCCGTACACCGCCGGTCACTGAAATAGGCTGGTCGTAGGCGACCTTTAGAGTGGCATTAAGAAGCGAAGTCGTGAGAATAGAAAGAGGGGGTGCATCGCTAACCGAGATCGTATAGCTTTGGGTGACGGGCGACGCACCGCCGCTGTCCGCGACTTCCAGCGTGAACGAAAACGATCCGGAGCTGCACGGTTTTCCTACGATCGAGGTCGATAGGCTCGTCGTCGGCCCGGGATTTATGGACAGGCAGTCCGGCAGGGCGCCGCTCACCACCGCAAAAGTATACGGAGCGACTCCGCCGGTGATCTGAATCGACTGGTTGTAGGCCACACCGTTCGCGCCAGCCGGCAATCCGCACGGATTCGTAACACCCGCCGGGCTGCAGTTCGTCGTCGAGAACGCCGGGGATGGCCGGACCGTGATCGTGACGGTCGAGGTGACCGAAGTGGCTGCCACGGATGTCGCTGTCAACGTTACGCTCAGCTCAGACGATGAACTAAGGGTTGCCGGTGCGGTGAAGCTCACGGAGAAGGGCATTTCATTCGAGAGACTGCCGCAGCCGCTGCCGGAACAACTTGCACCGCTCAACTTCCACGTGACGCCCTGATTCGCGGTGTCTTCGGCCAGAGTCGCGGTGAAGTTGAGCAACTGTGTCGAGCCGACGTCTACCGCAGTCCCCGTGCTCGGACGCATGATCTCTATGGTGATCTTGGAGGTAGCAGTTCCGCCGCCACAGCCGGCGAGTAAAGCCAAGCCGAAGTAAGACAGAATAAGCGCTGCGACGTACCCTCGTTCCTTCATGCGGCCACCGCAATTCGCGTCATCGAGTGTGCTCCCTTGCATGAGGCTGGTCTTCGTCCAGGCATACGCCTTCGAGATGGTTCGGCCCTCTTCAGTTTTCGCTTCGGGAGCGCCCCACCCGGACCGGGACCCTTCGCCCGACAAGTCCCGGCGTAAACAGCCAAACGAGTTGAATAACAAAACGGCCGGGGAGTGTCAACGCACATCTCCCGCAGAACCTTCCAGCGGCCGCTGGCTGGCGCTCCGGATTCAGGCATGTGGATGCACCTTGGCTAGGTGCCGTTGCCTGGATTGTCCAGTGTCAGCGCGTAGCTCTGAAGTGGCATTGGAGTGGCACGGCCTTTTCCGCGTGGCCTACGGATGGCGGCTCGACGCTGCATGCCGGCGGGGCAAACACGCAATCGAGCGCGCCCATTTTCGAACGCCAGCTCTCGATATTTCTCGCAAGCCTTGTATTATTTTGGGGCATATCCAACAACGAAGCTTTTGGACACCTCTGTCCTCTTGGCAACTCTCGCGCGTGCTTGCAGCATCCGAACCTTTTTGCGCCGCGTTCTTGGTATGGCCGGCCGGTTTCAGTTTTGAATAAATTTTTGATATATAAGTGGCTGCAAAAAAAGGGCGGTTGATCTTCCCTCAACTTCATTCGGAGGAACGGATTGATTGAAGTTTCGGACCTGACCAAATCCTACGGTTCGGTCACAGCAGTCGACCAAGTTTCCTTCACTGTAAACAAGGGCGAGATTCTCGGATTTCTCGGCCCGAACGGCGCCGGGAAGACCACCACCATGCGTATCCTCACGGGATACATGCCCGCAACGTCTGGAACCGCCCGCGTTGCGGGTTTCGATGTCTTCG